>NZ_JBWHYQ010000049.1:0-1290 GCF_056322905.1 Lysinibacillus sp. G1-3 | reverse complement strand
GATTAGCTCAAATTGTTTTGCTGGCATCATGTTTGATGTCCAAAATTTTGTTTCGTTCACCAACTCAAGGTTAGCTACTAAAAACTTTATTGATTACGTTTTGCTTGTTCAGTTTTCAAGGTTCATTTGTTTTGATTGGTGGAGCCTAGCGGGATCGAACCGCTGACCTCCTGCGTGCAAGGCAGGCGCTCTCCCAGCTGAGCTAAGGCCCCATATATATTTTTAGGAAATGGTCGGGAAGACAGGATTCGAACCTGCGACCCCTTGGTCCCAAACCAAGTGCTCTACCAAGCTGAGCTACTTCCCGTTTGTTTTATTGGCGCGCCCGGCAGGAGTCGAACCCACAACCTTCTGATCCGTAGTCAGACGCTCTATCCAATTGAGCTACGGGCGCTAATTATTAAAAATAAAATGGTGCCGAGGGCCGGAATCGAACCGGCACGGTAGTCACCTACCGCAGGATTTTAAGTCCTGTGCGTCTGCCAGTTCCGCCACCCCGGCACATTTGGAGCGGAAGACGAGGTTCGAACTCGCGACCCCCACCTTGGCAAGGTGGTGTTCTACCACTGAACTACTTCCGCATGTGCATAAGATTTATTTATCCTGGCAATTATTAAATTTGAAAAATGGTGCGGGTGAAGGGAGTCGAACCCCCACGCCTTGCGGCGCTAGATCCTAAGTCTAGTGCGTCTGCCAATTCCGCCACACCCGCATATTTTGTTGGCAATTTAAATGGTGAGCCATGAAGGACTCGAACCTTCGACCCTCTGATTAAAAGTCAGATGCTCTACCAACTGAGCTAATGGCTCAAACTATGGTGCCGGCGATAGGAGTCGAACCCACGACCTACTGATTACAAGTCAGTTGCTCTACCAACTGAGCTACACCGGCAAATGGTGGAGGATGACGGGCTCGAACCGCCGACCCCCTGCTTGTAAGGCAGGTGCTCTCCCAGCTGAGCTAATCCTCCTGGGTATTATGCCTAGCGACGTCCTACTCTCGCAGGGGGAAGCCCCCAACTACCATCGGCGCTAAAGAGCTTAACTTCCGTGTTCGGTATGGGAACGGGTGTGACCTCTTTGCCATCATCACTAGACTATTTTAAAGACAAGATTTATTATAACACATTTCGTTATAATTGCAAGCTTTTTTTTAAAACTTTCTTGTTCTTTCAAAACTGGATAAACGGTGCATTGAATGTTTCAAACATTTTGGTTAAGTCCTCGATCGATTAGTATTCGTCAGCTCCATGTGTCACCACACTTCCACCTCGAACCTATCTACCTCATC
>NZ_JBWHYQ010000048.1:0-1445 GCF_056322905.1 Lysinibacillus sp. G1-3 | reverse complement strand
TGAACTGCTCCCCAATTGTTAGACACATCTAACAATTGGAGGTGCAGTTTTTTTATGATCAAATATACTGCAGAAGATAAATTACAAGCTGTTGAGCGTTACTTAAGTGGAAAGGAAAGTTCTTATGATATAGCTAAATCTATGAGGACTGATCATAAAGCAATCCTTAAATGGGTTAAGCAATATGAATACAATGGTGTTGAAGCTTTTGTTCAGCCATATACAAATTACACACTAGAGTTTAAAATGGATGTACTAAATTTTATGATTGAAAACGGTACATCCTTAAACGAAACGGCAGCGATATTTAAAATACCTGCCCCTTCAACAATTAGTGTTTGGAGAAAGCAATATGAAACTCAAGGAATAGATGCCCTTCAATCAAAGAAAAAGGGGCGTCCATCCATGAAAAAAGAATTCAATAAACAATCGAAACAAGCACCAATTGAAGGCTCTACCGAAGCACTTGAAGAACGTATTAAACAACTAGAAATGGAAAATGAGTATTTAAAAAAGTTGAATGCCTTAGTTCAAAACAAGGAAAAATCACCAAACAGGACAAAGCACAAGTAGTCTATGAGTTAAGGCATAAATATTCGGTGAAATCACTTGTAAAACTCGCTGGAATTCCACGAAGTACGTACTATGATTTAATAAAACGTATGAATCGACCAGATCCAGATGCCGATTTAAAAGCAGAAATAAAGGCGATTTATGAAGAACATGAGGGACGTTATGGCTATCGCCGTATTCGTGACGAGCTAGCGAATCGTGGGCAAAAAGTAAATCACAAGAAAGTGCAACGTATCATGAAAGAGTTAGGTTTAAAATGTTTAGTACGTATGAAAAAGTATAAATCGTATAAAGGCAAAGTTGGTAAAATTGCGCCAAATATTTTAGACCGCAACTTTAAAGCAGACGCCCCAAATGAAAAGTGGGTAACAGACATTACGGAATTTAAATTATTCGGTGAGAAGCTTTATTTATCGCCAGTTTTAGATTTATTTAACGGGGAAATTATCACGTATACAATCGGCTCTAGACCAACCTATTCACTTGTTTCAGACATGTTGGACAAAGCGTTCGAACGTTTACCTGAGCATCACCAGTTACTCATACATTCCGATCAAGGTTGGCATTATCAAATGGAAAAATATCGTCGCGCCTTAGAATCAAGAGGGATTGTTCAAAGTATGTCTCGTAAAGGAAACTGTTACGACAACTCTGTAATGGAGAATTTCTTTGGAATTATGAAATCTGAATTCCTTTACATGAAGGAATTTGAAAGTATAGAGCATTTTAAAATAGAATTAGAAAAATATATCAATTACTATAATACGAAACGGATTAAGGCAAAACTAAAAATGAGTCCGGTGCAATACCGAACTCATTTTACCCAAGCTGCCTAATGAAATAACCGTGTCTAACTTTTAGGGGTCACTTCA
>NZ_JBWHYQ010000047.1:0-1533 GCF_056322905.1 Lysinibacillus sp. G1-3 | reverse complement strand
GCGCAAAATATCCGCACCATCCTATTAAATATTGATTTAGTTTCTCGATACGGTATTCCATTGAAAATGGCTTCTTTCTAGAGGTAATTTCTCGTATTTTCTTCTTCATTCGTTCAAGGCTTGTTTTTGCCACTCGAACTTTTGGTTCTCTATGGTGTGAAAAACTAAAACCCAAGAATTTTCGATTCCACGGTCGGTCTACCGCTGATTTGGACTCATTCACTTTCAAGCGTAGTGTACTTTCGACGAATCGCTGTACACTTGCTATTGTACGCTCTCCCGCACGTTTACTCTTCACATAGATATTGCAGTCATCTGCGTAGCGAACGAATTTATGACCACGTTTCTCTAATTCTTTATCCAACTCATCTAACACGATATTAGAAAGAAGTGGACTTAATGGTCCACCTTGCGGTGTTCCTTCCTCTGTACTTGAAATAACTCCATTTATCATGACACCAGCTTGGAGATATTTACGGATAAGTTTTAATAATGATTTATCATGAATTCTTTTCGCTAATGTTGCCATTAATCGGTCGTGATTGACCTTATCAAAGAATTTCTCTAAATCCATATCTACAACCCAACGATATCCTTCCTTCATATAGCCCTTCGCTTTTCGGACTGCGTCATGAGCACTCCGATTTGGACGGAATCCATAACTGTTGTCCGAGAAAGTTTGGTCATATTCCTTTGATAATATCTGCGATATAGCTTGTTGAATCAAACGATCTGTCACGGTTGGGATTCCTAATAGACGCACACCGCCGTCTAGTTTCGGGATTTCGACACGAAGTACTGGTTGCGGTTCATAGGTTCCCGCTAGAATTTGTGCTTTAATGGATTCCCAGTTTTCGAGGATGTGCTGACGTAAGGTTTGTACGGGCATCATGTCTACTCCCTGGCTTCCTTTATTCGCTTCCACTCGCTTTAATGCTTGTATCATATTCGGACGTGCTAGAATTTGATTCAACATCACCATTTCGTTCCTTTCCGTGAATAGCTTGTCTTCTTATGCCCACCTGAACTGCACCCTCCGCAAATACCCTCATGGACTTCACCATTACTTTCTAAGCGTGAGGTTTCTCTGTTTTCTGTGTTTATTCATTCAAGATGGAATGCCAAGGGCTATTCTCTCTTAGTTGTTCAGTCCTTCCGATTAGTTCTAGACCCAATCGTACTATGACCTCTGCTGACTTCTGATGGTTCAGCTACTTGTCACCAAGTAATTTATGAAGGGTACTTCACGTTTCCATCAGACCTCCCCGGGTAAGCACATGCACTTTCACACCATCTATCCGCCTCATTTACTCGATATGACCTTCGACAGAAAGGACTTTATTTTGATATGCAAACTCATCCAATCATACCTAGCCTTCTATGTGGTTCGTGTTCCTCGGACCGGTGTTTTGCCTCCAGCTTCCTTCAGATTCCGCGTCGCCACGGACACCCTTGCTCTTGGCTAACCTCTACTTCTGTCTTCGGGGTTCGGGACTTACACCCTATAGTTCATATGCATGCCGGGCGCACATA
>NZ_JBWHYQ010000045.1:0-1687 GCF_056322905.1 Lysinibacillus sp. G1-3 | reverse complement strand
TGAACTGCCCCCCGTCAAGTAGACAGCGGAAATAATAAAAAATGTATTAAGCGGCTTGAGCCCTAAATTCTAAAGGACTCAAGCCGTTTAATCGTTTCTGATAACGATCGTAATTATAAAAATGAATGTAGTCATCAATCGCTAGTTTTAACCCTTCATATGAATCGTACTTATGTAAATAATACTTCTCACACTTCAATGTGCCCCAAAATGATTCAATTGGTCCGTTATCAATACATCGACCAACACGAGACATACTTTGTGTCATATTGGCTGTTTCCACAATTCGCTTAAATTCCTTCGATGTATATTGAAAACCTCGATCACTATGTATTAATGGCTGTTCGCCTGATTGTAATGATTGAATAGCTGATTTTATTGTTTTGAAAACAAGGGAATTATTATTCGAATGACCTAACACATAACTCACTATTGAACCATCATATAAATCGATAATAGCACTTAAATAAGCTTTTTTTCCGTTCCCATACTTAAACTCTGTGACATCTGTACACCATTTTTCATTTGGCTTTTCCGATGTAAATTCTCGTTTTAATACGTTCTCCGCCACATGATGCGCTAAGGATTTACGATAAGTTTTGCGCTTTCTCCTAATAACAGACTTCAATCCACTAATCTGCATTAAACGATAAATACGCTTCTCATTAACCATCGGTTGATTATTTTCTTTTCGCTGACGATTGATTACCAACGTCACACGACGATAGCCGTAAATACCATCTACTTGTTGATAAAGGAGATGAATGTCCTTTAAAATTGCTTCATTTTCAACTTCTCTGTTAGAAGGCTTGCGACTTAGCCACTTATAGTAAGCAGCACGCGAAACACCTGCGATTTCACATAGTAAAAGAATCGAAAGTTCTTCCTTTTGATGTAATTCTTGAATCGCTAAATAGCGTTGTTGTAGACGAATTTGACTTAGCGACGCCTCCTTTCGATTTCCTCTAACTTTTTTAAAAATAGATTTTCTGCACGTAAGCGTTCATTTTCACGCTCAAAACGTTGAATCTCTAATTTCAATTTCTCCTCAACGGTTAATTCGACTTCATCTTTTGTGCGACCACGGCGATCACGTAATCCCTCTTCACCGTTCGTTTCAAATTTCTTCGTCCATTGATACACCTGTTGATACGAAACACCATAGGTGTGAGCTGCCAACTGATAATTTTTCTGGTGCTTCAAACAGTACTCGACAATCTCAGTACGCTCCTCAAAAGTTGTCTTTCTTCTTTCTGTCATAGCTTGACTCATTCCTTTACCTGAATCTTTTAATTCACTATGACCAGTATACTTTTTTACCCACCTTTTTAAAACTGAGGTACTGCTAATCTCATATTTCGCCAACACCTCCATCTGTGAATAGTTCCGTTGAATGTAGTCTTCTACAGCCGCTAATTTTAACTCTTTAGAATAGAATTTACATGAAGTAGCTTCTTGTAATCCTTCACGTCCACCTGCCTCATATTTCATTTTCCATCTATGAAAAGTTTGATGGTCTAATGAAAACCTTTCACACAATTCATTGATAGAATAGTGACCTTCTTCGAACAATTGAAGGATATGTAGTTTTAACTCGAGTGGATGTTTGCTTCGCCCCATAAAAAATACTCCCCTTAGATAAACAGATTTTATTTTTTAATCTGTCTACTTAATAGGGAGCATATCA
>NZ_JBWHYQ010000044.1:0-1987 GCF_056322905.1 Lysinibacillus sp. G1-3 | reverse complement strand
GCATGTATTAGGCACGCCGCCAGCGTTCGTCCTGAGCCAGGATCAAACTCTCCATAAAAAGAAATTTGATAAGCTCAAATTGTTTTGCTGGCATCATGTTTGATGTCCAAAATTTTGTTTCGTTCACCAACTCAAGGTTAGTTACTAAAAACTTTATTGATTACGTTTTGCTTGTTCAGTTTTCAAGGTCCATTTTGCCGCCGTTGTTTTTCAGCGACTTCTTTATATTAACATTTAACTCAATTCATGTCAACAACTTTTTAAAAGTTTTTTCGTTCGTTGAGTTTTTTTATTATGTCTTAGCGACAATTAATATAATACAATATCAACTAATTAAAAGTCAATAACTTTTTTATAAAAAATATCGAGGTATTTTTCATACCTCGATAACTAGCATACTACAGTCCTTGCTCCATTTCTAGAGCTTCTTTATTTACCTTATAATGACGGTGGAATATCATTTCACTTTTCGCAACGATCGGTTCAATTTGAATATAACCTTTGTCCACTAGATACTCTACAAATACTTCTAAATCTACTGAGTAATTCATGAGCTCACCATGATCATGCAATTCCTGAATAGTCCAAGTATCCTTTGTTTGCATGACTTCTAAAATATGCTGAGCGCCGTCTCGAGTACGCGAATGTATTAAAAACTCACTCGCTAAAAACAATAGCTCTAATCGTTTCTCTATTGGCTCAGTACTTGTAACGAGCTCCTCGTACAATTTATAAATCGCTGGTTCTATTTTTTTCACCTGTGCCCAAACAGTTACTTCAGGATAAAGTCCACTATCAATAATGGATAAACGGCCTAAATGATGTAACGAATCTACTACATGATTATAAGCATCAAGATAGCTACCTTTATCAAAGTATTCTTTTCCTTCTAAGTAACGACGAATTAATTTTGAAAATTGAATGCCTGTTTTGATTTTACGACCACTAAACGGAAACTCCTGTAATTCTATTTTTAATTTATGAAGAAATTCATTACGATCAAATAATACTCTTCCAAAGAAAATCCAATCGACCACTTTTTTATTCGAGCCAATAAGCAACCATTTTCGTATTATTTTCTCGGTAACCGTATGTAAAGCTACTTTATTTCCTTCATATAGGTAGTGTTTCGTAAAGACTGGCTGTTCTGCTTCTTTTACGATAATAAGTAAGATTGTATCAAATGTATCTGTAACATTACTTTGTTCCTCTCGTTTTTCCACTAAAATAACGCCTAGTGTATTCGACTGACTTGCACGTTCCTGATATATTGGACGTAAAACTTGTTCCATGTTCAGTCCCCCTCTATTTGCTTGTAACCTTTTATCTTCGTTCAGTGGATGTGACGGATTTTCACCGGACTCAATTACGCCAAGGCGAGATTGATTTCGTTAAAATTTCGACATACTCTAAAAGTATTCCTTCTTTCCACGTTATCAAAGTTAAAATACTTTGTTCTTATATGTTATAGTAGATTTTAGATTGGGAGGCAAGATGATAAATGAAACCTTACAAAAATAAAATTAATAAAATCCGTTCATTCGCATTAGCACTTATTTTTATAGGCTTTGTAGTTATGTATGGGGGAATCTTCTTTAAAAACAATCCTATTCTAGTCTTAATTTTCATGACCCTTGGTGTACTTTGTATTATTGGTAGTACAGTCGTATATGCTTGGATTGGATTGCTCTCAACACGAGCCGTTCAAGTCGTATGCCCTAATTGCCATAAGTACACAAAAGTATTAGGCCGTGTAGATATGTGTATGTACTGCAATGAACCATTAACACTGGATCCAACTCTAGAAGGAAAAGAGTTCGACCAATCTTATAATAAGGCAAAAAAATCCTAGCCCTTCGATGAAGTGACCCCTAAAAGTTAGACACGGTTATTTCATTAGGCAGCTTGGGTAAAATGAGTTCGGTATTGCACCGGACTCATTTTTAGTTTTGCCTTAATCCGTTTCGTATTATAGTAATTGATATAT
>NZ_JBWHYQ010000043.1:0-2500 GCF_056322905.1 Lysinibacillus sp. G1-3 | reverse complement strand
GTGCATTGAATGTTTCAAACATTTTGGTTAAGTCCTCGATCGATTAGTATTCGTCAGCTCCATGTGTCACCACACTTCCACCTCGAACCTATCTACCTCATCGTCTTTGAGGGATCTTACTTACTTGCGTAATGGGAAATCTCATCTTGAGGGGGGCTTCATGCTTAGATGCTTTCAGCACTTATCCCGTCCACACATAGCTACCCAGCGATGCCTTTGGCAAGACAACTGGTACACCAGCGGTGTGTCCATCCCGGTCCTCTCGTACTAAGGACAGCTCCTCTCAAATTTCCTACGCCCACGACGGATAGGGACCGAACTGTCTCACGACGTTCTGAACCCAGCTCGCGTACCGCTTTAATGGGCGAACAGCCCAACCCTTGGGACCGACTACAGCCCCAGGATGCGATGAGCCGACATCGAGGTGCCAAACCTCCCCGTCGATGTGGACTCTTGGGGGAGATAAGCCTGTTATCCCCGGGGTAGCTTTTATCCGTTGAGCGATGGCCCTTCCATGCGGAACCACCGGATCACTAAGCCCGTCTTTCGACCCTGCTCGACTTGTAGGTCTCGCAGTCAAGCTCCCTTGTGCCTTTACACTCTACGAATGATTTCCAACCATTCTGAGGGAACCTTTGGGCGCCTCCGTTACCTTTTAGGAGGCGACCGCCCCAGTCAAACTGTCCGCCTGACACTGTCTCCTGCCCCGCTAAGGGGCATGGGTTAGAATTTCAATACAACCAGGGTAGTATCCCACCGACGCCTCCTTCGAAGCTGGCGCTCCGAGATCTCTGGCTCCTACCTATCCTGTACAAGTTGTACCAAAATTCAATATCAGGCTACAGTAAAGCTCCACGGGGTCTTTCCGTCCTGTCGCGGGTAACCTGCATCTTCACAGGTACTATAATTTCACCGAGTCTCTCGTTGAGACAGTGCCCAGATCGTTACGCCTTTCGTGCGGGTCGGAACTTACCCGACAAGGAATTTCGCTACCTTAGGACCGTTATAGTTACGGCCGCCGTTTACTGGGGCTTCAATTCGCAGCTTCGCTTGCGCTAACCACTCCTCTTAACCTTCCAGCACCGGGCAGGCGTCAGCCCCTATACGTCACCTTACGGTTTTGCAGAGACCTGTGTTTTTGCTAAACAGTCGCCTGGGCCTATTCACTGCGGCTCTCATGCGCTTGCACGCTCAAGAGCACCCCTTCTCCCGAAGTTACGGGGTCATTTTGCCGAGTTCCTTAACGAGAGTTCTCTCGCACACCTTAGGATTCTCTCCTCGACTACCTGTGTCGGTTTGCGGTACGGGCACCTCTCACCTCGATAGAGGCTTTTCTTGGCAGTGTGAAATCAGGAACTTCGTCCATACGGACTCGCCATCACAGCTCAACGTTACAGTGTGCGGATTTGCCTACACACACGCCTTACTGCTTGGACGCGCATATCCAACAGCGCGCTTACCCTATCCTACTGCGTCCCCCCATTTCTCAAACGGTGAGGAGGTGGTACAGGAATATCAACCTGTTGTCCATCGCCTACGCCTATCGGCCTCGGCTTAGGTCCCGACTAACCCTGAGCGGACGAGCCTTCCTCAGGAAACCTTAGTCATACGGTGGACGGGATTCTCACCCGTCTTTCGCTACTCATACCGGCATTCTCACTTCTAAGCGCTCCACCAGTCCTTCCGATCTGACTTCAACGCACTTAGAACGCTCTCCTACCACTGACATCGTAGATGTCAATCCACAGCTTCGGTGAATCGTTTAGCCCCGATACATTTTCGGCGCAGCGTCACTCGACCAGTGAGCTATTACGCACTCTTTAAATGATGGCTGCTTCTAAGCCAACATCCTGGTTGTCTGTGCAACGCCACATCCTTTTCCACTTAACGATTACTTTGGGACCTTAGCTGGTGGTCTGGGCTGTTTCCCTTTTGACTACGGATCTTATCACTCGCAGTCTGACTCCCGTGTATAAATATCTGGCATTCGGAGTTTGTCTGAATTCGGTAAACCGGGATGGCCCCCTAGTCCAAACAGTGCTCTACCTCCAGTATTCTCATCACGAGGCTAGCCCTAAAGCTATTTCGGAGAGAACCAGCTATCTCCAAGTTCGATTGGAATTTCTCCGCTACCCACACCTCATCCCCGCACTTTTCAACGTGCGTGGGTTCGGGCCTCCAGTAAGTGTTACCTCACCTTCACCCTGGACATGGGTAGATCACCTGGTTTCGGGTCTACGACCACGTACTAATTCGCCCTATTCAGACTCGCTTTCGCTGCGGCTCCGCCTTCTAAAGCTTAACCTCGCACGTAATCGTAACTCGCCGGTTCATTCTACAAAAGGCACGCTATCACCCATTAACGGGCTCTAACTACTTGTAGGCACACGGTTTCAGGATCTCTTTCACTCCCCTTCCGGGGTGCTTTTCACCTTTCCCTCACGGTACTGGTTCACTATCGGTCACTAGGTAGTATTTAGCCTTGGGAGATGGTCCTCCC
>NZ_JBWHYQ010000042.1:0-3097 GCF_056322905.1 Lysinibacillus sp. G1-3 | reverse complement strand
TAAGTTGTAAATTATAACAATAAATTCAAAACACTGTTTGTAAATGAAGTGAAAAAATATTTTCTCTTCATCATGAAATGGCGGAAACCGTTGATACATCAATGTTTATAGAGGGAGTTTAGTTGAACAGAGGAATAGATAAAAAGATGTCGAATTTATATATAATTGTTGTTGAAATTGAGATCTTGGAGGATACATTTTGAAGAAATATGAGTTTAAAAATAACATTCCATCATTGGAAGAATACAAATATTTGTGTGAGTCTGTGGGATGGACTAGTTATATGAATTTTGAAGTGGTGGAAGCATCACTAAAGAATTCTATTCACTGCATTACAGTCTTTGATAATGAACAAATTGTGGGCATGGGGAGAATTGTTGGAGATGGGGCTATCTATTTCTATATTCAGGATATAGTGGTTCATCCAGATTTTCAGAAAAATGGTATTGGGAAAGAAATAATGGACATTTTGGTTGAATACTTAAATCGGAATGCCCCAGATAAGGCGTTTGTCGGCTTGTTTGCATCACAAGGTAAAGAATCGTTCTATGAAAAATATGATTTTAAAGACTACTCACCAAACATGACGGGGATGTTTACTGTAATTTCAAAAAAATAAAAATAATAGATTTTTAATTGTAAGAGAAGACATCACTATTAAAGTAATTGTTCTCCCAGTAACTCTTTTTCCTTATTAAGCTAACAGGTGCTTTACTTGAAAAACATTGAGCTGTTTTAGACAGCTCTTTTTTCTTATTGTACTAACGGCGCAGGTTATTTGAACAAAGTCAGTATAAATTACGTAATTATTCTGGTGGATATTTATATGTTTTTAAGTGCGTGTGATTTATTAATTTAACCTCTGGTCCAAAAGAAACTTCATACGTCATTCGGTCCTTCCCTACTGGAATCCACTGTCCGCCATCAGTAGGTTCAATTTCAAATGTAATTTGCAAAATAAAGCCACGGAAACTATTTACTCTTCTAGTTTCAATAACTTCAATTTTCCATGGTGTGACATGAGGTGAAAAATCCTTTAAAATCTTAGGATAATAATAGCTATTTAAATCTTTTTCTATATAAGGAGTAAGCATTAACATAAGCATATCTTGTAATCTAAGCTGGTTAGAGTCTTGAGTTGGTTCAGATGATGAAACGGTTGTTGTTTGAAAAGATATAATTAGAACAAGGGTGAGTGTAAAAACGAGTAATAGCCTTTTCATTTTCCTGAATACACCTCTTTACAGTCTTTAATTAATTGTATTATCTCCTTTATTGAATAAAGTATGTATTTATTGAATAAAGTATGTATTTATTGAATTGAGTTGTTCTTTTTTCTTTATTAAACTAACGGAGCAGGATAGTTGAAGAGTGTAGTTTAAATTGTGTTTAACAATCGGGCATATTGAGAGTGACAAGAAAACAGAATGAGTGACGCAAGGAATAAATGTTATTTACACTTTGCTGAGGGGGTACTTATGAAAATTCACTATTATTTAGGTTGGTTTGATACTTTTTTTCCAGAAGATCTGGGTAGGGTGTTACAGGAGGATATAACTGATAGAAAATCGCTGGCTATGATTAGCTCGAATCCTTCTATTTATGAAGATGATGGCGCTACTGAACGCTCGTGGCTCGATCAGGCTGGTATTATGTTTGATGAGTATCATTTAATTAATTACCGCGTACAGATGGAAGATGCCCAAACGATAATTCAAAATGCTTCCGTCATTTTCTTGTTGGGTGGTAATATTCTTAATCAAAATGGTTTTTTGATGGAATATGAATTATCGGATTCGATAAAAAAAAGCAGCGCCGTTGTGGTGGGAGCAAGCGCTGGAGCAATCAACATGTCCGCTAAATGGTTATGCTCGAAAAACTTTGGAGATGAAGTTGAAATGAGCTCTGTTTACGACGGAATCGGTCTTGACAATTTTTCCGTCCTGTCTCATTTTGACCTTGAAAATAACATTGCACTGGTTCAAAGCGAACTATCTCCCCTATCGGAAGAAATAAATATTTATGCGTCGAACAAAGATTGCGCTGTACGTGTAAAAGGAGACAAAATCGACGTTTTTGGCAATGTTTATTTAATTTCCAACTCAAAGATTCAGAAATTGGATGAGACGCTCTAGTTGTAGCAAAACGCTATGGCTTAATTGAATTAATTTCTTTATGCACCGTCTCTATTTTAAATTAAGTGAAGGAGAACTGCCCGAGTGTTGAATATGCGTCTATTTTTTCTACTTCAACTAACAGGGTTCTTTACTTGAAGAACATTGAGCTGTTTTGGACAGCTCTTTTTTCTTATTGTACTAACGGGCCAGTTTAGCTCAATAGGTTTCAAATGGTAAAATTAATTAAAATTGGAACCAATATTTATTTCGTTCGTTCTTATAGTAAGTGCAGAAATTAAAGAGGAGGTGGTAAACATTGCTCAGTAAAAAAGGGATATTATCAACATTATTTTCAGTAGTAGGACTTATTTGTGTTGCATGTTTTTATTACTTTCAACTTAATACTGCTTGGCTATTCTTCGTTGGAGTTATTATGTTCGTCATAGGAGTAATATTTAGTGTTCAGAGCTTTAAAAAAAGGGAAAAAGGATTTTGGAAGTATTCTCCTATTATTGTTTTTGGGATTTATGTCATTGGCGTTTCATTGTCAATCTTACTACTTGTGTTTATGGGCGAAAGTTGAACTACTCTCATGGAGTCTTCTGTCGGAAAATGATAAAAGGTTATATTATTTTTAAAGTTTTCCTCTTAAACTAACGGGTGACTTGTAAAATTAAATAAATAAACTTTTTTCAAAACCAACAGATCTTCAGGTCCTACACCTTTGTCAACTAGCGCTCAACTAAATTTTTCATTTTTCAACTTAATAGTTGGAAGAAATCAGTATTGTTAGGGTGGTTAACAAACTAAAAAATCGCAAAAAAAAGCCGAGGAATAAATCCTCGACTTTTCTAGGTGCCTAGCGACGTCCTACTCTCACAGGGGGAAGCCCCCAACTACCATCGGCGCTAAAGAGCTTAACTTCCGTGTTCGGTATGGGAACGGGTGTGACCTCTTTGCCATCATCACTAGACTATTGT
>NZ_JBWHYQ010000041.1:0-3562 GCF_056322905.1 Lysinibacillus sp. G1-3 | reverse complement strand
ATTCTTTTATCTAAATATAGCCAACAAGAAGATATAGTGATTGGTATTCCTATATCAGGAAGATTACATGAGGATATTGAAAATGTAATGGGGATGTTTGTAAATACTTTAGCTTTAAGAAATACTCCAAAAGGTAATAAAAAATATATAGATTTTTTAAATGAAGTAAAAGATAATTCACTAAAAGCATATGAAAATCAAAGTTATCAATTGGAAACTTTAGTAGAAAAATTAGCAATAGAAAGAGATACAAGTAGAAATCCATTATTCGATGCTATGTTTAGTATGATGGATACAACAACTGATATTAGTAATAGGATGGGGGATCTTGGATTTTACCAATACAATGAGGATAGAAAGGTATCCAAGGTTGATTTAACATTAGATGCTTTAGAAGAAGATAAAATAATAAAATTTAGTATGGAATATTGTTCGAAATTATTTAATAAAGGAACAATAGAAAAATTAGCTCAAGTTTATTTGGAAATTCTGAAATACATTACAGGTAATATAGATATATATTTAAATGAAATACAGCTTGAAATTTTTGAAGAAGGAGATCTGTTTTTGGGTGATTTAGAGTTTAATTTCTAGAAATACTGTTTATAAAATCTACATGTCAATGTAGTAATAGATTTTTAAAAACCGGCTGTTATTGATTATAGGTTGTACTTGCTCAGAGTGTTAGTGACACAAATAGGATGAAAGACGTGGATTTTTTGCGGGTTAGACCATGGAAATAAAACGTTGGGTAAGTTTCGTGTTCTACTCGTTGTTTTTGAAATGGAGAGGATGACTAAGTACAGGAAAGTGCTTATCTTCAAATTCACTCACTGTTTTGTGTTATTAACAGGATTGTATGATACCAATGAAGGGCTTCATTTAATCATGTGCTAGTTTAGATGTAAGTTCATAAACAACATCAAAGTTAATTGTAAGGAAGAGTACTTTCAGGAAACCGTGACCGGCCCTAACGAAGGATTTATTTAGTCTGGTAAAGAGGTTAGAGGACCATAATATAAATCATATCGAATGCACTAGGTCTTTTACTCTATGCAGTACAACAAGAGATCATTCCTAGAAACATAAAAATACTGATTTTCTGCAGTAATTTTTTACGTGAATCATTGGGTATCAACAAGCTAACAACCCAAATGGCATATAAAGCTTGTTGATATCCAATATTTGTGTTTTCACGTAACCTTAATATAGTCTGTTTAGTTACTGGACAATTGTTTGAACAATCTATTATAAAATAATTTTATGTTTATGATAGATTTCATGTTTTGAGATTGTGACACATAAAGAAACACAGGAAGCTTATTAAAAATTAAATCAAAAGGTTTAATATTAAAAAATAAAATGAGCTGTTAATAAGTAAATAAAGGATGGTGAGAGTTATGGAAAGTAATGAAAACAAGCTTGATAGCTATCAATTTTGGGTTAATGAATTAGAAAGTTCAATAGAAAGTGAAAAAATTTTAAATGATTATTATAGTGAAGAATATAAAAGTGATAGTTATTATAATGTTATAAATAAGGAGATTGGAGAGAAATTGAGGTACGTATGTAAAAATAACGAGTTGCTTATTTTTACATTTTTAGTATCAACAATGAAAATTAATTTATCTAAATATGTAAAAAGTAAATGCGTTACTATAGGCATTCCTTGTTATAGTACGAAAGGATCGCAAAAGTTTGTATTTAACAAAATACTTCCGTTAACATCTAATATAAACTATGAAAAAACTTACAAAGAATATATGCTTGAAATAAAAAATAAAATATCAGAAATATATGTAAATCAAAATTATTTAAATAGAGAAATATTATTAGAAACTTTAACATGTAAAGAAGTTATGGATTTAACTCCTATAAATATTTCTATGAAAAATCTACATGAAGAGAGATGTATTAAATATATATGTAAATCGAAAAAAAATGAAATTTCGTTTTTGTTCGAAATATTAGATAATGGTTCGATCAAAATAGGTGTTTTATATAATTTAAAGAAATTCTCTCAAAATACTGTTCACCAAATAACTAAAACTTTTATAAAAGTTTTAGATGAAGTAATAAACGATTATACTAAAAAAATTAAGGATATAGATATTCTATTTGATGATGACAGAAATAAAATATCTGAATTTAATAATAATACAGTAAATGATATAAATAAGACAATACATGAACTATTTGAACAGCAGGCTGAGAAATTAAAAGAAAATACTGCAGTGGTATTTGCAGAAAAAAAACTAACCTATAAAGAGTTAAATGAAAAATCAAACCAACTTGCTAGAAAATTAAGAGATAAAGGCATTAGTAATGGTTCAATAGTTCCGATAATGGTAGATAGATCATTAGAGATGATAATAGGAATGATGGGTATCTTAAAAGCAGGGGGAGCATACTTACCAATAGATCCAAGTTATCCAAGAGAAAGAATCGAATATATGTTAAATGATAGTGAAAGTAAAATTTTATTAAGTTCCGAAAGCTTAATAAAAGATTTAAAGTTTAATGGGGAAATTATAGACATATTTAAAATAGATTTGACTGCATTAGAGACTGAAAATTTAGTGAATATCAATGATCCATATAACTTCGCTTATGTTATTTATACATCAGGAACCACGGGTAACCCGAAAGGAGTAATGCTAAAACATTCAAGTCTACATAATTTCATAAGGTGTTTGAATAGGAGTTTTAATTCATCATTTGGATTCAATGATAAAATACTATCTTTAACTAATTATGTGTTTGACGTAAGTGTATGTGAGATTTTTATAGCTTTGACAAGTGGAGCAACATTAATTATAAATGATAAACACAAATCTTTTGATCCAATAGAAATAAGTAGGTTAATAGTCGAGAATGAGGTTACATTTACTTATATACCACCTTTATTATTGACGAATGTTTATGAGGAATTAAAAAAATATAAAAACAATGTTAAATTAAATAAACTATTGGTTGGAGTTGAATCCATAAGAGGGAAAACATTAAATAGTTTTTATAATTTGAATAAAGAAATAGAAATAATAAATGCATATGGACCAACTGAATCAACAATATGCTCAACTTTTTATAAGGTGAATGGAGATGAGGTTGAAGATAAGTTTGTACCAATAGGAAAACCAATTTCTAATACGAGAGTCTATATTTTGGATAACAATAAACTGGTACCAATAGGTGTACCAGGAGAGCTATGTATAGCTGGAGATGGACTTGCCTTTGGTTATTTAAATAAATCTGAATTAACCGCTGAAAAATTTGTAGAAAATCCATTTGAGCCAGGAAAGAAAATGTATAGAACAGGAGACCTGGCAAGATGGTTACCAGATGGAAATATCGAATTTTTAGGTAGAATAGATAACCAAGTTAAAATACGTGGATTTAGAATAGAGCTTGGAGAGATAGAAAATAGATTATTACAACATGACGATGTAAAAGAAACAGCCGTTGTAGTAATGGAAGGAAACGATACAGACAAATACATTTGTGCCTATATAGTAAGTGAGAAAGAACTGAAGGATTTAAATTTAAAGAACTATTTGGCAGA
>NZ_JBWHYQ010000040.1:0-4096 GCF_056322905.1 Lysinibacillus sp. G1-3 | reverse complement strand
ATATATCAATTACTATAATACGAAACGGATTAAGGCAAAACTAAAAATGAGTCCGGTGCAATACCGAACTCATTTTACCCAAGCTGCCTAATGAAATAACCGTGTCTAACTTTTAGGGGTCACTTCAATAATACAGGGTTTTGGCACTTTTTTAATTTCATCTAATATCACCAGTTTTTATTCAAATCTAGTCAATTTCTAGTCAAAACTAAGTCAAAAAGCTTAACCTTCTAAATAACTAACAAACTTCTGTATAGCGCCTTCTTTCGCCTTTTTCGTAACGTGTGTATAAATGTCTAAAGTAGTTTTTACGTCAGAATGACCAAGTCGATCTTGAACTTCTTTAATGCTCGCACCAGCTTCAAATAAAAGTGAGCAGTGCATATGACGTAAACCATGTGGTGACACTTTTTTCAAAGTGTATTTGTTTTGGACACTATACATCCACTTCTGAACTTGACCAGGCTGGATAAAATCGTTATTTGTATTGCTAAACATCAATTGATTTTTCTTCAGCGTATTGATGCCTAATTGAATATATTGCTGCTTTTGGAGCTTATTCCATTCTTTCAAAATCGATAAAGTTGTTTCATCTAATTTGATTGTACGAGGTTTACCAGTCTTAGTAGTCTTCAAATAAAGCTTTGTTTTTTTACCACGTCCGATAGCTTTATTAATAATTATCTCGCTTTCCACAAAGTTCACATCATTCCATGTTAAAGCTAATGCCTCGCTTTTACGCATGCCTGTATAAGCGATTAAACGGAATAGCGAATATGCTTTATAGTTGAGGTGATCTTTTGCTTTCTCTAAAAATGAAATTAACTCTTCCTTCGTATAAAAGTTTTCATTTTCATCTTCAGCACTCTCGGTAAAAGCCTTCTTAACTTTTGTTTCAACATGAGTGAAGGGATTAGTTTGAATAAAGCCATGTACAATAGCGAAATCTAATACCTTTTTTGCGTAAGACTTAATCGTACGAGCTTTTTTAACTTTTGAAGCCCATTCATTGTAATGTTTTTGACAAATAGCGATCGTTATTTTCTCGATACGGTAACCGCCCATAGAAGGTAATATATGATTTTTAAAGTAGCCGACTGTTTTAACAAATGTACTTTCTTCAACAGTTTTTTCGTATTGAGTGATCCAAAGATCGTATACTTCCTGATATGTTTCTGTGCTTTTTTGTTTGTATGTGCCTTCGGAGACTTGAAGTTTGAATACGTGCTAAAGCAAGTTCAGCTTCTTTTTTCGTTTTAAAACCTCTACGAGTAGTACTTCGAGCTTTACCTGTAAGCTCATCTACACCTAAATAAACTTGGAATTTAAAAGGTAACGTAGATTTGAATGTACTTAACGGATCTAAGACATTATCATGGTTTACCAATAAAAATGAGGCAGACAATAAGACAAATGAAAAGGATGATGATACTATGCAATTCACAAACGCGACAACAAAAGCTGCAGTACGTGATTATATTAAACAATCTTTAGATAAAAAGCTAATTGATAAGTCGTGGTTAGATAAATTTGATAATGGAACTATGACAAATGGTGATTATGAAGGAATAAAACTTATTGCGGCACAGCGTAGTAACTAACAGCAAAGGGAGTTATTAATAATATTTATACATGGCTGTTTATGATAGTTCTGAAGTCAAGTGACAATATTGCGAAATGTAGTTCGTTATTAGTGGTGTTAAAATGAATGGGAACTATATTGTTCAGTATGTCAATCTAAATACATTTAAATTTATGGAAAATGAATCTTTTGTATTAATAGAAATTGTTGTTACGCCAAAAAATGGCGGGTATTTGGCGGGATGTGGCGTGAAATGTAATCTGAATACAAAGGACGCCAAAAAAAATTGGCGTTAACTCACCCTTGAGTATCATGTTTTAGGAATGTTAGGATGTAACTAACTCGAGTATAGCTTTACTTGTCTGTCGATAGATGTTTTTTTATGAAAATAATAAATTTTAGGAGAGATAAACATGAAAAATATAAAAAAAATAATTGTATTTTTTACCGTTCTAGCATTAGTTTTTACCCAAGCTCCATTTTTTGCAAAAGCATCTAGTGGTGAAGAAGCAGATTATAAAAAAAGTTTAGAAAATATCATTTCTGTTATAGAAGAGAATCTAGAAATTTCATCGAATGGCATAAAAATTGCAGAAGAAGATAATTTAGTTCGTAATTTGAATCAACATGATATTAATATGGTAAATGAACTTGCTAAAGAACAGGGTAGTGATATAAATATTACTAAAGATTCCTTAATAGAAGATTTAGAGGTTCAATTCGATCAATTAAATGCTAATATTGAAAAAGGCGAACTAAAAGTTTTAGATAACGGTACGTTGATCGACTCTACTGATAACAATTTTTATATTCAGGGTGGATCTACTTACGATGAATCCAAATGGTGGGGTAATCGACGATATATGAGTACTACAGCTGCTAAGAATTGGGTTTACGATTTAAGAGATGCAGCAGCTGTAACTACTGGTCTCGCACTTGCTAGTGTTATTTTTGGTCCAGCTGGAACGATACCTGCTACTCTTAACGGTGTTACAGCTTTATGGACTAATCAATTAGCTAATCGAGTAGAATATCATAATGGAAATACAAGTAGAGGTATTAGAGCAGATTTATATTGGGTTTTAGTTTTTGATATCGAGCCTCAATAATAGTATTTATTTTAATAATAAAGAAAGTTATAGTAGGTGCTTTTAATTGAAAAGATTTTTTTCTAAAGTAATTTGGATGCTTTTTATATTTGTAGGATTATCATTTACAATCTACACCGTGTTTTCATCTGAATCTGATTATGAAAACGATAGTGGAAGTGATATACCCTGGGAAGTAAATTGGTTAGATTATAAAGAACTTCATAAACTTTCTACAGGTAAATCACAAACAATTGCCATTATTGATACTGGTATAAAATCTATATACAGTGGAAATTTAAAGTTTGAAAAATCGTTAGTAGATCAAAATATTGAAGATACCAATGGCCATGGTACTATGATGTACTCAATAATTAAAGGTATTGATGACAATATAGAAGGTATAAGCCCTAATGCACAAATAATAGTAATTAAAGTGATGAATGGTGATGATTCAGTTACCCCGACAACTATAAAGAATGCTATTGAATTGGCTATCCAAAAAGGTGCTTCTATTATTAATTTAAGTATTGCTAGTCATTTTGAAGATACAGATATTACTGAAAAAATAAAATTAGCGGTTAATAAAGGGATTACAGTGGTAGCATCCTCAGGAGATTATGGTAATACTGAATTAATGTATCCTGCAATTTTAGATGAAGTTATTTCAGTTGGGGCAATTGATGCTTCAGGAAATGTACTTGATTTAACAAGCGGCTCCAAAGCAACAACAATTAATGCACCCGGCCACGAGATATCGACCATGAATTCCAATGAAACATTAATTAAAACTAGTGGTACATCACAGGCAACAGCCTTAATATCAGGCTATATTGCGCTATTAAAAGATTATGCCTTTTTGAAAAATAAAGAGTTGTCCAATGATATAATTATATCGTTACTAGAATCTATTAATAGTCAAGAATTAACGTATCTACAAGCATTGGAGAAGATAGATTCTTTGTAAAGGGGGCTAGTTTTTATGGTATTAAGACCATACTATTTAGCGATAATAGCGGCCATTATAAGCTGCGTTACATCATATTTATCTATATCTTCAAATTCCAAATCTATTATTAACCTTTTTTCGGCTTTGTTAATAATTATTTCTATTCCTTTGAGCTATAAAGAATATAAAAAGTCAAAAAGAGATAATATGTAATATAATAGACTAGAAGATGACTAGAATGTGGTAACCATTTACTTAATAGAAAATATTAATGTCATATTATTTTAATTATTTCAGCATGTAATCAGAAAGAAGAAGCCATTGTAATTCTAAAAAGCCCAGGTACTCAATTAATTGATATGCTCCCTATTAAGTAGACAGATTAAAAAATAAAATCTGTTTATCTAAGGGGAGTATTTTTTATGGGGCGAAGCAAACATCCACTCGAGTTAAAACTACATATCCTTCAATTGTTCG
>NZ_JBWHYQ010000004.1:0-277138 GCF_056322905.1 Lysinibacillus sp. G1-3 | reverse complement strand
AAAAAATAGTTTCCTTCGCACTTTCAATAAACTTACTTACCTCTTTTATCGTTGGCGACTTAAATAATTCCATTATTGGAAGCTCTTTATTTATTTCTTTATGCATTTTTGAAATAAGTGTCATAGCTTTCAATGAATGTCCACCAAGGTCAAAGAAGTTATCATTTATCCCAATCTTATCCATTCCTAGCACTTCACACCATATTCTTACTAGGGTTTCTTCTAATTCATTTCTTGGTGCTTCATATTCATTTAAAGAATCCTCTGTATTTGGTTTTGGAAGTGCTCTTCTATCCAGTTTCCCATTCGGTGTTAAAGGCATTTCATCTATCTTTATAAAGTAAGTAGGAATCATATATTCTGGTAAACTTTCTGCCAAATAGTTCTTTAAATTTAAATCCTTCAGTTCTTTCTCACTTACTATATAGGCACAAATGTATTTGTCTGTATCGTTTCCTTCCATTACTACAACGGCCGTTTCTTTTACATCGTCATGTTGTAATAATCTATTTTCTATCTCCCCAAGCTCTATTCTAAATCCTCTTATTTTAACTTGATTATCTATTCTACCTAAAAATTCGATATTTCCATCTGGTAACCATCTCGCTAAATCTCCCGTTTTGTAAAGCTTTACGTCCTTTTTATTTGTAAAAGGATCATCTATAAATGATTTTTTAGTTCTTTCTTTATCATTTATATATCCTCTGCCTACAGCTATTCCTGATACACATAATTCACCAACAACTCCTATTGGACACAGATTCATATATCTATCTACTACATAATGCTTTATGTTTTGTATTGGTTTTCCTATTGGTATTATTTCATTTTCACAAAGCTTATCCATTATATAAAGAGTTGTATCATCGGAAGCCTCTGCTGGTCCGTATGCATTAATTACTTTTACATGCTTATAATTATCAAACCATCTTTTTGCTAATTTTTTATTTAAAGATTCTCCTGTTATTATAAGATACTTTAATTTTTCAAAGTTTCTCCTATCTTCTTCAAGAAAATCTAACATTGTACCTAAGTAAGTGGGCACAACTTCTAAAACCGTTACTTCATCAGCTTCTATTTTATCAATAAATTTTTTCATATTTATTACATCTTCTTTAGGATAAATCAGCGTTTTACCCCCCAAAGTAATTGCAGTCAAAAATTGCCAAACTGAGACATCGAAGCAATGCGATGCATTTTGTGCTATATTGCTATTTTCTGATAAATTCAAAGTTTCAATCATCGCCAATATATGATTTAGCATTCCTAGATGCTCTATCATAACGCCTTTTGGTTTACCAGTACTTCCAGATGTAAATAACACATATGCTAAGTCGTTAATTTCATTAATAGAATCTAAATTTGATTCTGATTCATTGTTAATTAAACTACTATTAACATTTATTATATGTGTATCTATTTTAGAAATGGACTCTCTTTGTTCAATCGTGTTATCTGTTACTAATGCTAAGTTAGCTCCACAGTCTTTTATTATATCCCTAACTCTTTCATCAGAATATGCTATATCTATTGGTACATATGCTCCGCCCGCCTTTAGAATTGCTAAAATACCTATAAGCATATCTGTTGAACGCTCCATTATAACTGCAGCAACTTCATTTCTCCTTAGACCACTTTTTCTTAACACTCTTGCTACTTTATTTGATCTAATATTCAGCTCTTTATAAGTCAATTTTACATTATTACATTCTACAGCTATTTTATCTGGTGTCTTCTCAACTTGTTCTTCAAACAAAAGTGTTACAGTTTTACTTACTGGTAGCTCTTTATATAGATTATTGAACTCGTTCAACATTAATTTTTCATTACTAGTCAACATATCTATATTACTCAGTTTCACTGTATTATCACTAATTACCACTTTTAATATATCAAGATAATAATCCTTGATTTTTTCGATAGTTTCTCTTTTAAATAAACTTGTAGCATATTGTATCTTAAAACAGATTTGATCTGTTTCATCAATTGCTACCATGTCAATATCAAATTTAGATATATTATTAAAGTTAAACAATTCATATTCCGTAAAAGCTTTTACATCCTCAGCCTTTTCTAATGTAAACATAACATCAAATAAGGGGTTCCTACTCATATCTCTATATAAAGCTAACTTTTCTAATAATTCTTCAAACTGATAATCTTGATTGTCATAAGCCCCTAATGTATTTGTTTTTATTTCATTTAATAAATCTAAATAGCTTTTTTCAAAGTCTATTTTAGTTCTTATAGCCAATGTATTTACAAACATCCCTATTACATTTTCTAAATCTGGATGGGTTCTACCAGATATAGGTGTACCAACTACAATATCCTCTTGTCCTGAATATTTCGCTAATAAAATCTTAAAAGTAGAAAGTAGTACCATGTATAGAGTAGTTCCTGTTTCTTTAGCTAAAGCTCTTAATTTAAGAGTAACCTCTTCATCAATACTAAATTCTAATTCTTCTCCACTAAAATCTTGTACCATAGGCCTTGAAAAGTCAGTAGGAATAGTAAGAACCGGTAGTTCTCCATTGAATTTATCTATCCAATACTCTTCTTGGTTTTTATAATTCTCAGAATTTTTCAATTCATTTTGCCATGCGGCAAAATCTTTATATTGGACCTTTAATGATGCTAATTCTTCTCCACTATATAATCTGGCAAACTCGTTAATGAGAATACTCATAGACACACCGTCAGATATGATATGGTGCATATCTAATAATAAATAATTTTTATCCTCTATTTTTATAAGCTCCGCTCTAAATAAAGGTGCTTTTCCTAAATCAAATGGTTTAATAAAATTAGCTAATACTTCTTCTATAGATTTTGTTTCTACTTTCTCTTTTAAAATAAATACATATTCCTTATCTATTTTTTGGACTATTTCTCCTTCATTCGTTTCAAAATATGTCCTTAACGCTTCATGCCTCTTTACTAACTTTCTAAAGATTCCTTCTATTTTATCTCTATCCATAGTGCCTTGTATTTCAATAGTCTGAGGCATATTATATGCTACACTCTCTTTATCAAGTTGCTGTAACATAAACATTCTTTTTTGTGCAGAAGATGTAATGTAATAATCCATTTTCTGTATTGTTTTGATTTGTTTATATATAGAGGTTTCTTTGGAATTTACATATTCACTCAATTCCTTTACAGTTCCTAAATTAAATATTTCTTTAAGCGCAATCTCTATACCTAGTTCCTTATATATTCTTCCTGCTAATATAGTTGCATTTAATGAATTCCCTCCTAAATCAAAGAAATTATGTTCAATACCAATATTAGGAAGATTTAATATATCTTTATATAAGTCAATTAATTTATTTTCTATATAATTTCTTGGGGCTTCATACCCTGGTTCACTATCTATCTTTTGATTTAACGTTAACAAACTTATTCTATCTATTTTTCCATTAGGTGTAAGCGGCATGCTTTCCAATTGTATAAAAATTGAAGGAATCATGTATGTTGGTAAAATTTTTTTTAGCAATTCCTTTAATTCCTTCTTATTATCCTTTGTATCACATACATAATATGCACATAAGTACTTTTCTTCATGACCTTTTGCTAAGACTATTGCTTCTTTCATTCCTTTAATATTTAAGATAGCATTTTCTATCTCCCCTAATTCTATTCTACTACCTCTTATTTTTACTTGATTATCTATTCTACCTAAAAACTCGATATTCCCATCTGGTAACCATCTTGCTAGGTCCCCTGTTTTATACATTTTTGATCCCTTTTCAAACGGATTATCTACAAATTTTTTATTTGTTAATTGATTATTATTCAAATACCCTCTAGCTAATCCATCACCACTAATACACAATTCTCCAGGTAATCCTATTGGTTGTAATTTATTTTCCTTATTAACGATGAATACTTTTGTATTTTGTATTGGACGTCCAATAGTTATCTTCTCTACACCATTTATTTTTTTCATTGTAGACCATACAGTCGTCTCCGAAGGACCATACATGTTGAATATTTCCAAATTGTTATTTTTTCTTATTTTTTCTATTATAGATAGGGGTAAATGCTCTCCACCCAATAAAATCATTCCAATATTTCCTAGTTCTTTATTAAAATTAGGATTTTCCAATAAGGTATTTATTCTTGATGGAGTACTTTGTATTATATCTATAGAATTACTAGAAATTAAGTTTGAGAGCTTTTGCCCATCAATTAATTCATTTTCATCTGCAATTACAACTTTCATTCCATTTATCAATGGTAACAGAGTTTCTAATACAAAAATATCAAAAGAAACTGTTGTTATACACAACATAGTTGAGTATTTCTTTATATTTAAATTTTTAGATACTCCTTCTATAAAATTTATTACATTTTTATGTTCTATCATTACTCCTTTAGGATTTCCAGTAGAACCAGATGTATAAATAAGGTAAGCCAAATTATTACTTTTATTCATTGGAGCTAAATTTTCACAATTGCCTCCCCATGTTTCATTGTTCAGATTAATTTTGTCATATATATCGCTTATTTTTTCTATATACCTGTCCTCTGTTATAACTAGCTTTGATTGACTATCTTTAAGCATATAATCTATTCTTTCCTTAGGGAAATCAGGATCTATTGGCAAGTATCCCCCTCCAGCTTTTAATGTTGCTATAATTGCTATAATTACTTCTGGGGAACGCCCTAAAAGTATACTTACAATGGATTCTTTAGTTACTCCATTTTCTCTTAAAGTTCTTGCGAGAATATTAGACTTTTCGTTTAATTCCTTATAAGTTACTTCAATATTATTTGATACTAATGCAATTTCTTCTGGATTTTTTTCCACTTGCATTTCAAATAGTTCATTTATTGTATTATTAGATAAATAATCTGACTCGGTATTATTAAACTCAACTAATAATTTATTTTTTTCATCTTTTGATAAAAGATCTATATTCTTAATTTTTATACCACTAAAATTTAAAACGATAGAAAGAATACTCTCAAAATTATTAAATAAGTTATCTATTATATAATCGCTGTAAGTATTTTTATCGCATTTTATCTTTAAACTAATATACTCATCATCTATAGTAAAAATAAAAATTAGATTATCCTTACTTTTTTTAACATCATTGATATCTTGAAGATTATCTAGAACAAATGTTATTTCACTTAATGGTAGATGTTCTTCATTCATATTTTCACTAACAAAATCATATATTTTTTCGATCGGATAATTTCCATTTTTGTAGAATTCCTCTACATTAG
Organism: Lysinibacillus sp. G1-3; assembly: GCF_056322905.1. NCBI lineage: Bacteria > Bacillati > Bacillota > Bacilli > Caryophanales > Bacillaceae > Lysinibacillus > Lysinibacillus sp. G1-3. The sequence continues at coordinate 271,897 of NZ_JBWHYQ010000004.1, read as the reverse complement.
CTATTGATAATAATAATAAATCCTTAAATGTAATTTCAGTTGAAATTTCTTGAATAAATGGAATTACTCTATTAGATAGATGTTTTTTTTTGTCTTGTTTAAAAATCGGAGAATTAATAGTCACATATTTATTATTAGTATATTTATTAATTAAGACTGCTAAAATTGTGTACAAAAAAACGAATGATTTTTTTTTAGAATTCCTACAAATTTTTTTTATTTTTAATGTATCGTGTTCTTTGAAAAAATAATTATGTGTTTTTTCGGAATATTCATTTCTATTAACAATTTTCCAAGGGAATATAGTTTTTTTAAAATCATCTTTGAATTTATTATTCCAAAATTCTTTTTCTCTTATTAACATATTACTTATTATATTTATATCTAATTTTTCATTCATGGTTTCAATCCTTTCTAATATAGGATTTTAAAAATTCCAAAATTTTTAAAATCCTATACATTGTTTAAAAATCGAAATTGCTATCGAACTCAATCGCACCAATTAATTCATAATTATGAATTAATTGAATGTCCGATATTTTTAATGTTGAATTATTGATAATTTGCTCTAAGATTTCAAAATAATTATTTTTAAACCCTTCAATAGTTTCTTTTTTAAATAAATCTTTAGAATAACTTAATGTCATATTAATACTATCCTCAATTGCAGTTGCAATTAATGTTAAATCTAGTTTCTCTGAATTATCTGTAAAGTCATAACTACTAATTTTTAAATCTTGAATATTTACTTTTGCATCTTTAGTATTTTGCATTATAAACATAAAATCAAATAATGGATTTCTACCTAAGTCTTTTGATAGCTCTAGATTATTTACTAAATCATCAAATTCATAATCTTGATTTTCAAATGCCTTTATAGTTTTATTCTTCACTTTACATAAATAATTAACGAAAGTGTCCTCTCTTTGAATATCAGATCTTATCGCTAATGTATTTACAAACATGCCTACAGTATCTTCTAGCCCATTGTAATTTCTTCCAGCTATTGCAGTTCCTATTACTATATCATTTTGATTACTATATTTAGAAAGTATAATTTTAAATACAGTCATTAAAACCATACTCAGAGTAGCGTCATTTTCTTTAGCTAGTTTCTTTAAAATGATAACTTTCTCCTTCTTTATCTTAAAATTAATACTCTCTCCAATATTACTCTTTAGACTAGGCCTATTATAATCTGTTGGGATTGTTACTGGTATTACATCCTCTTTAAATTCAGTTAACCAATATTGTTTTTGTTTTTCGTATTCATCACTTTTGCTAAATCTATTTTTCCATTCAGAATAATCTTTGTATTGTAAAGTTAATTTTTTCAATTCTCTACCTTCATAAATATCAGAAAATTCATTAGCGATAATCGCCATAGTTTCACCATCTGCTATTATGTGATGTATATCTAGTATTAATATACATCTTGTATTGGAATTTTTAATAACTCCGACTCTAAATAATGGTGCTATACTCAAATCAAAAGGTCTAATAAAAGTATTAATAATATGCTTTATATTTTCTTCTTTTTGCTCCGAGTACTTTTCTACTTTAAATTCAACTTCTTCTGCCTTGTGAATATTTTGAATTATTTGATTATCAAACTCTTTAAAACTAGTTCTTAAACTTTCATGTCTTACAATTAACTTAACGAATGACTCTTCTAACTTAAGAAAATCAATTTCTCCATTTATTTCAAAAGCGACTGTAATATTATAAGAGGTTCCATTATTTAATTTTTGCAACATATACATTCTGCTTTGTGATGAAGAAACCTCGTAAAAATCTTTTTCATCCACTCTCTCGATTACTTTGTATTCACTGGTTTCATTTATTTCTTTCATTTTTAAAATATATCCACAAAGTGCCTTTATGGTTTTTAAGGTGAATATTTCTAATAATGGAATGTTAATATTAAAAGTTTTAATTATTTCTAATCGTAATGTAGTCGCTCTTAATGAATGTCCCCCTATTTCAAAAAAATCATCATTTACACCTATATTTTCTAAATCAAGTATTCCCTTCCAAATGTCTACCATTTTTATTTCCTCTGAATTACTTGGATGTTCATATTCTCTTGAAGTTATATTATTTAAATTAGGTTTTGGTAGTAACCTTCTATTAATCTTCCCGTTGGAGTTTAATGGTATTTCCTCCAGCATAATAAAATGTAATGGCACCATATAATCAGGTAATTTTGCTTTAAGTTTTTCTATTAATTCTTGTGTAGCGTAGTTAATATCACTTACATAATAAGCACATAAAAATTTATTATCATCAGTGCCTACATCAATTACAACTACTTGTTTCATTCCATATAAATCCAATATTTGCGATTCAATTTCTGCTGTTTCTATTCTATACCCTCTTATTTTTATTTGATAATCCATTCTTCCTAATAACTCTATATTTCCATCATCTAACCTTTTTGCAAAATCACCAGTCCTATAGACTTCAGTCTTAGAAAGATTCTCATAACAGACAAACTTTTCATTTGTCAATTTGATATCATTATAATATCCTTTAGAAACACCTAATCCTCCTATACACAACTCACCCGGAATTCCTATAGGTAGTTCCTTACCAAATTTATCGGTAATATAAACCTTTACATTGTTAATTGGCTTACCGATTGGTACATTATTCAGACTTTTTAATTCATCATTTTTAATTCGGTAATAAGTAGCTATATCTGTACATTCCGTGGGTCCATATGTATTAATTATTTCGCCATTATATGATGGACTGTTTGTCCATCCTTTAAGTGACTTCAAATTAATGGGTTCTCCTCCCAAAAATACACATCTTAGACTTGAAATTGAATTATAATTATTATCTACATCAAAACTTAATATAGGATTAAAGGCACTAGGTGTACAATTTATAACTGTAACGTTGGATTTTTTTATAATATTAACAACTTCGTTATAATCAATGAAATCATCATTAATTAGTATTAATTTTCCACCAGTTAATAAAGGTGAATAAAGATTTTTTTGTGCCAAATCAAAGCTTATAGAAGCCATTAATAATACATTATCCTTTTGGTTAAATTCAAACTCGTTAATATACCAATCAATCAAATTTGCAAATGAATTTCTTTTTACCATTACACCTTTTGGTTTCCCTGTAGTACCAGATGTGTAAATTAAATAAATCAAACTTTCGCCATCTTCTATTAAATCTAAGTTATCCACATTTTCATCATATATATTATTGGAATTTAAATTTAATATTTCCCCCTGATAAAAGGAAGTTATATTACTTTTTACATTAGTTAAAACAATTGATGCATTACTATTTTCTAACATATATTTAATTCTTTCTTCAGGATAACGAGGATCTATTGGCAAATATGCTCCTCCTGCTTTTAAAATCCCTAAGATCCCAATAACCATTTCTAAGGATCTATCAGCAATTACTCCAACTATAGAATTGGCAAATACACCCCTTAGTCTTAGAGTAGCTGCAAGTGAATTTGCACGCTGGTTTAATTCTTTGTATGTTAATCTAAGTTCATTATATTCTACAGCAATTCTATTTGGTGTTTTAACTACCTGTTCTTCAAATAATCTTACTATAGATTTATTACCAAAATTATCAAAAGCATTGTTACACCCTTCATGTAATTCTGCCTTCTCATGCAATTCCATAAGATTAATATCTTTTATAAATATATTAGGATTATTTATTATTTGTTTTAAAATATATATATAATGGTTCGCCATTCTTTCAATAGTTTGTTTCTTGAATAATTCAATACTATATTCCAACATGAAGCTTATACTACCATTATTTTCGACGGCAATTAAGCTTAAATCAAACTTAGATACCTTTTTTCCAAATTCATATGGAATTATCTTAATATCTCCTAAATCAATCATTTCCTCTTTTTTATAGTAGTGTTGAGCAAACATTACATCAAACAAAGCATTTCTCGATATATCTCTTTGGAGATTTAAATTTTCAACAAGTTTTTCAAATTGGTAATCTTGATTTTCATAAGCTTTTAAAGCATTTTCTTTAACTTCAAGAATAAACTCATTAAATTTTTTGTTATCCTTAGGTTGATTTCTCATTGCTAGTGTATTTACAAACATTCCTATCAGATTTTGTAAATCCGCATTATTTCTTCCTTCTATTGGAGTTCCTATGACTATATCCTCTTGATTGGTATACTTTTGAAGCATAATATTAAATGCTGCTAATAACGCCATATACGAAGTAACTCCCAATTTTAAAATTAGAGAATTTAACTTTTTTGTCAGCTCGGCATCTAAAATAAACTCAAATTGATCACCTTTATAACTTGGCATTGTTGGTCTTTGATAATCTACGGGTAAATTTAACACCGGTATATCACCTTCAAAAAGATTTAACCAAAACTGCTCTTGTCTTTTTATTGCATCCGTTTCAAAAAATGCTTCCTGCCATATTGAAAAATCAGTGTATTGTAGATTTAAAGGCGATAATTCTTGATTTTTATATAGTGCAATGAAATCTTCAAGTAATATATGCATAGATGTACCATCACAAATTATATGATGCATATCAAATATTAATATATGACTATTCTCCGAAATTGTGATTAAACTAACTCTAAATAATGGACACTTGTCTAAATTAAATGGCTTTATTGATTCATTAATGATTTCATCTATATTACCTTCAGTTGCACTCAAAAAATCTATTTCAAAATCTATAGTATCTTCTATTATTTGTACAGGATTGTTATCTATTAATTTAAAAGAGGTTCTTAAGGAAGAATGTCTTTCAATTAATTTAGATATTGATTTTTTTAAATTTTCAATATTTAAAGTTCCATATATTCTCATTATTGATGGTTCATTATAATGCAAAGAATCCTCGTTAAATTGATTCAATATATATAATCTCTTCTGAGCTGATGATACAGGGTAATAGTCTAAATGTTCAGCTTTATTAATTATTAATCCTCTATCATCTTTATTTATATTTTTTTCATCCATGCATTTTGCTAAATCGTGTATATTTGTATTTTTAAAGAAATCCTGAATCCCTATTGTAACGTTGTTCTTCTTATTTGCTAAATTAAGAATTCTTGTTGCTATTAATGAATCTCCTCCAAGCTCGTAGAAATTCTCATAAATATTTATTTCATCTAATCCTAGGACCTCTCCCCAAATACTACCTAATAAAATTTCATTTTCAGTAAAATTATCAGATTTCCCCAAAAGCTTTGTACTTGCATATTTTTTATTCAAAGTTTTCTTGATAATAGTTTTATTATTTTTCGGTATTTTATTCCTAATATTATCAGATATATTAAATGGAAGTATGTCTAACCTCTGAAACAAAGTACACTCATAATTAATTTTCCCTAGGATTATTTCATATAAATCAGTATTTACAATTTCACCAAATGCCTCCATCGCTTCAAACGGCGATATAATTTTAAATACCTGTTTTTCTTCGAAATTCTCTACACCCTCTGATAAACCTGTTTCATCCCAAGATGGCCAATTCACCGCTAAAGATTTTATACCTTTTATTTTATGCTTAGCAGCAAATGAATTTAGATATGAATTAGCTGCCGTATAACCCCCTCCCCCTAAACCTCCTATTAATGTAATTGCGGAAGAACAAGTTATAAAAAACTCTAAATCGTCATTCTTAGTTAATTCATCCAGAACCCAGGTTCCATGTACCTTTGAAGTTAATGTTGATTCTAAACTCTCTTTAGTTTCAAATTCTATTAATGTCCCATCACCTATACCTGCGCAATGAACAATCCCATCAATTTTATTGTAATTTGCTCTAATACAAGTAAAAATTCCTTTCATAGCATCATAGTCAGCTACACTACCTGCAAAGAAACCTATATCAACGCCATCCTTTTCTAAGTTTTTTAATAAAAGGATTTTTTCACATAACTTTCTATCTTCTCTTATATTTAATAGATTATCCCATTTATCTCTACTTGGAAACGGATTTCTGTTTATTAATGCTAACTTTCTTGCCCCTTTATTGGCTAAAAACCTTGCTATTTTTAATCCAATAGCACCAGTTCCTCCTGTGATGATATAAACCCCGTCTTCACTCACATTTAATGGTTCATCTTTATTTTTTTCTATATTTAACTTTTCAAGTGATTCTATATATCTAATATTATTTCTATATGCAACTTTAAAATCACCTCTATTGTTTGAAATTTCATTTACCAAAGTTTCTATTTTTGTATCTTTATCAATATCAATACATCTACATTTAATATTTTGATTTTCCCAATTAACAACCTTTGCCAAACCAAATAATGTTGAATGTTCAGGATAAATTTCCGCTTCTGTATTAGATACTAACTCTGTATTTTCAGCAACTAACACCAATTCTATTTCTTGATTTTCCCTCTTTTTTACGATTGCTTTCACCATATCTAGTAGAGAATAAATACCTCTATTTAATTTTTCATTCAATTCTTCTATAGTATTGACTTCATTTTTACAATTTAACGATGATAAATTTATTATCTTCTTTACATCTTTAATTTCTGTAAATAATTTTTCAAAGTCATCAATACAATTTTTTATACTAAAATAATTATCATTTTTCTTTTCATATTTATCCTTTAAATCAACTAGTATTACATTATGTCCATTTTTAATAAATTTTTTTGATAAAGCATTAGCAGTGTCATTGTCATCTTTTAAAATTAATATGCGATCATTATCAATAATATTGTTTTGGTATTCCGACTTATCTAATTCATCTACAGTCCATACTCTTAAATTATAAAGTGATTCTTCTGTTAAAATATTTGCATCATTTTCTATATCAAATTCTAACCAACATCTTTTTTTCTCAAAAGGATAAGTGGGCAAACTTATTTTTCTTTGTGTTTGCTTATCATAAAGTTTTTTCCAATTTATAGCAGCACCCTTAATGTAATTATTAGATAGTTCCTCAAAATATCCCGATTTTTCCTCTTCTTCACAATTAAGTATCTTATCTATTAAATTATTCGATGTCTTTGATAGTAATTCAACCTGATTACTAGTCACTTCAAAACTCTCTTTATTCTCTTTATTAGTAGGTACTAGTTTATATTTCCCGTAATTATATTCAGGGTGTTCCTTCTTCAATTCATTAGTTTTCGTAATAATATTTAATTTTTTTCTAAGTTCTTCCCGAGTTTTAAATACTAAAGTTAATCTATATTCAAGATGATCTCTCCCTACATTTCTTGTATAACAAACATCATTCATATTTACATTTAAATTTTTGTTAAAAAAATACTCATACTCATGAATTATAGTTTTAAGTACCCCTTCATTTGCAGCTGAAAAGGTAATTATCTTGAGTCCACTTTCATCTTCTTCAAAATTATTATTATAATCTGGCGATTCTTCTAGAACTATATGACAATTTGTACCACTAATACCAAAACCGCTAACTCCACATCTTCTTGGCTTAGAAGTTTCATCCCAAGTGCTAAGCTTGTCATTTACATATACGGGTGAGTTTATAAAATCAATATTCTTATTAGGTCTACCAAAGTTTAGCATTGCTGGTAATTCCTTATTTTTCAAGGATAAGATACACTTAACTAAACTTACTAAACCTGCACCATGATCTAAATGGCCTAAATTTGGCTTTACTGATCCTATTGCACAAAATTGTTTTTTATTTGTGTATCTTCTAAATGCTCTCTCAATTGCATCAACTTCAATTGGATCTCCAAGCCTTGTTCCAGTTCCATGCGCTTCTATATATGATAATGTTTCTGGATCTATTCTAGCATTTTTCCACGCTGTTAAAATAACCTCCTCTTGTGATAAAACATTTGGGACAGTTAGACCCATAGAATTCCCATCATGATTAACAGCACTTCCTTTTATTACTGCATGAATATTATTATTATCCTTCAATGCTTTTTTTAAAGGTTTCAACAATATTGAAACTACACCTTCTCCACTGCCTGCCCCATCCGAATCATTATCAAAGGTTTTTGTTTTAGAATCAGAGGCAGCTACCCCAATATCAAATGTTCCTTCTTTCCTAAGTAAATTTATTCTTACTCCCCCTGCAATAGCCATTTCACATTCTCCATTAAGAATACTTTGGCATGCTGTGTGTACAGCTACTAAAGATGATGAACAAGCTGTATCAATTATTAAACTTGGACCTTTTAAATCAAGAAAATAAGATATTCTCCCTGCAACTACCGATGATAAATTCCCAGAAAATGCCTCTGAAGTTACACTTGGCTCAATATCTGTTATATATTTTTTATAATCAATAATTTCATCTCCACTATATCCTATATATACACCTGTTTTAGTACCTTTAAAATCTTCTCTACTATAACCAGCATCCTCTACAGTTTTACATACATTTTCTAGTAGCAACTTTTGGTTTGGATTCATTAAGCTTGCTTCTCGAGGAGAGATTTTAAAAAAATTATAATCAAATTTATCTATTTCTTTCAAATACGCTCCTTTACAATAGTGAACATTTTCATGTTCATTAATTAATCTTAAATATCTATCTATATCTTTTTTTCTTTCTTTAGGATATTCCTCTATACAATCAGTCCCACTCACTAATATATTCCAATATTCATCTACATTTTCTGCTTTTGGGAGATTAACTGACATTCCAATTATCGCTATATCATCCTCTATACTGTTTTCTGTCTTTTTTAATATATCTAATAAATCCACACCTGCACTTTTATCGATTTTCCCTAATGACACATTTTTTAATATTTCATGCAGCAGTTTTTCTTTACTCATTTAAAGCTTCTCCTCCTCATAAATTTCATCATAAATGGTCATAGCATCTTCAATTGTAACTTCCCCTGATGCTAATTTATCTAATAAAGCGTTAATATTCTCACCAGAATTATTAAAATCATCCTGATTTTTTAACTTTTCATCACCATATTGCTTAGAAATTATAAATTTAGATAGTTTATCTATTGATGGGTATGCAAAAATATCTACTAATTTGATTAGACCAGTATAATGATTATCTATTAACGTATGCATTTTTGTAACACTAATAGAATCTCCTCCTATTTCAAAAAAGTTATCATGTATATTCAGTTCTTCAAATCCTAAAACTTCTTGCCATATTGAACCTATGACTTTTTCAACATCTCCATACTCATCTAAATCATTACCTTTTAACTTAACTTCTTTCTTTAATTCATCACATTTCAAATCTTCAATTTTTAATTTTTTTTCTAAATTAACTTTATATTTTATATCCTCAGATAATTTAAATGGTAAATAATCTCCTATTTCAAATAATGACCCACTTAAATTTAATTCTCCAACAATAATCCTATTTAAATCAAAATTTAATGTTTTATCAAAAGCATTAATGGCTGTATTGGGCAATATTGGTTTAACAATTTGTTTATCAATAACTATATCAGCCTTCTCTATAAGGCCGTCTTTATTCCAAGCTGGCCAGTTTATAGATATTGTTTTTTTGCCTTTTAGTGACCTAGATGCAGCAAAAGAATCTAAATAAGCATTAGCAGCGATATAACACCCACTATTTTGGCCACCAATTAATGTTATTGCTGAAGAACATAAAACAAAGAAATCCATGTTTTCCTCTTGAGTCAATCTATCTAAAATCCAAGTACCATTAACCTTGGGCAATAAAACAGCATTAAATATTTCCTCTTTCTCATCTTCTAAAGAATTACCTTTTACACCAACACCAACACCTGCAGCATGAATAATTCCATTAATGTTTCCATGTTTTTCTCGTAAATATTCTAGTGATTTTTTCATTTCACTATAGTTAGTTATATCAGCTGACAAACACTCTACATTTGATCCTAAAGCCTCTATTTCAATTATTTCTTTCAATTTATTTATTAATATTGTATCTCTATTATTTATTATTAACTTATCCCACTCGTCCCTCTTAGGGAGAGAACTACGATTTAAAAGGATAATATTAGTTTTGTTCTTACTTGCTAAAAATTTAGCCATTTCTAATCCAATTCTACCGACTCCACCAGTAATTAAATAAGTACCGTTTTCTTTTATTTCAACTAAACTTTTATCAACATTTTTAACATTAATGCTATTTAGAACAGGTATATATTTCTGTGAATTACGATATGCAATTTCTTTTTCCATTGAATCTGATTGAATTTCATTTAGTATTAAATGAATTTCACTATGATTATCAAAATCAATTGATTTTATTTTCAAATACGGATATTCCCAAATTATTGACTTCACCAATCCTGAAATTAAGTTATTCTCACATTGTACTAACTCTTCTTCACCAGTAACTTGGTAAGCATATTTAGTTACTATGGTTAAATCCGGGTGTTTTTCCAGCTTATATTTACTCATATTTCTAATAAGCCACAATAAGCTATAAACTCCTTTTTCTTTTATTTTATTCAACTCATCTAAATTTTTTGCTTCTTTATAAAATTCCATGTTTACCATGTGAATTATATTTGTAACATTTTCAAACTGTATAATATCCAAAATTTTTACATAATCTTCCTCGTTGTTACTAATTATGTAACTATTTTCATCTAACTGTTGAAATTCTTCTCCAGTTTCAACTAAAATTACTTCTGAACCATTTTTCATTAACTCTTCTTGAATTTTTAAATAATTTTTATCAAAATCAGTAAATATTAAAACTTTTCTTCTTTCTGATTCTTGAGTACATTCAGCGTTCTCTGTAATAACCCATTGTATCTCATTAAATAGTTCACTAATATTTTCATTATCATCTGCTTTTATTTTAGGAATTTTAATCCAACTTCTTTCTTTTTTAAAAGGGTATACTGGTAAACTAATTCTCTTATAATTCCCAATATTGTAAAATTCATCCCAATCTATACTTTCTCCATTAACATATAATGAAGCAATTTTTTTTAAAGTATCCTTATCATTTAATGTTGAATTAATAAAATTTTTGTTTGATTCCTTAAATTCCGTTTTCTCCATGCTGGGTTTTACATTTTGTACTTTATTAAAAAATATATCTCTATTTTCAATACGGTTCATGTCTTGGTTACTACTAATAATATGTAACTTTTCTAAAAGATCCTGTCTATCTTTAAATACAATTGCAATACGATAGTTATAATGCCACCTCCCTGTATTAGCTGTAAAACACATATTTCCAATATTTAGATTGTCGAATTCTAAAACTTTTTTCTTATACTTTTTAATAAGTTCTTTTAATATCTTTTCATCTTTAGCTGAAATCGAAAGAATGTAGTCACTTTCCATAGTCTCTTCTGAATTTTTATCATCATATTCTTCCAAAACAATATGACAATTTGTACCACTTAGTGAAAAGGCACTAACTCCACATCTCCTCGGTGAGTTAGGGGAATCCCATCTATTTATTTCAGAATTTATGTATACAGCACTATCTATAAAATTAATATTTCTATTTGGTCTAGTAAAATGCAAAGTAGGTGGTAGAATTTTATTTTTCAAGCATAAAATTGACTTAATCATTCCTGCTATTCCAGCTGCATTATCTAAATGTCCAATATTACTTTTTATAGACCCTATAGCACAGAACTGTTTTTTATCTGTAAATCTATTAAAAGCTCTTGATATTCCATCAACTTCTATAGGATCACCTAACTTTGTACCCGTTCCATGTGTCTCTATATATGTAATAGTTTCAGGATCTATCGCTGCTTTTTCCCATGATTTAACAATCACATCTTCCTGAGCTACAGGATTTGGTGCAGTAATACTGTTAGACTTTCCGTCATAATTAACGGCGCTTCCTTTTATAACAGCATGTATATTATCTCCATCTTTTATAGCTTTACCTAAAGGTTTAAGTAATAAAGCTCCTACTCCCTCTCCCCCACCAGTTCCATCTGCAAAATCATCAAATGTTTTTGCACGATTATCTCCTGCTTCAATGCCTATTTTCACCTTTCTAATTGGTAATACATAAGATTGAACTCCTCCTACTAGTGCCATACTACATTCGCCTGAAATTATACCTTGACATGCTAAATGAATTGCAACTAAAGAAGAGGAGCAGGCCGTGTTAACAATCATATTAGGCCCACTAAAATTTAATAAATAAGCTATTCTACTGGCAATAATAGGATTTAAATTTCCAGCGATTGATAGTGATATATCATCCGGAGTTACATCTGATATAAGTTTACTGTACCCACTTTCTACTCCAAATCCTAAATATACGCCAGTTTTAGTTCCATAAATTTTATCATTACCATATCCTGCATCTTCTATAGCATGCCATGCAGTTTGCAAGAACATTTTTTGATTGGGATCTAATAAACTAGCTTCCTTGGGGGTTATACCGAAAAACGAATAATCAAAACTGTCTATTTCCTCCAAAAACCCGCCTTCTTCTATTTCTACATTTTTCATCTTCATATAATCTAGATAATCCTTCATATCATTCCATCTATTTTCAGGTACTTTTCTTATACAGTCTTTTCCTGAAGTTAAATTGCTCCAAAGCTCTTCAACTGTTTCTGCTAATGGCAATTTTGCACTCATTCCTATAATGGCAATATCATTTAAAGGCACTTTTTCTATCCCTGATATTTCCTCATCATTATAACTATCTATCTTTTCAAAATCTAAATCAAAAAGATCTTTCATAAAATTTTTGCCCCCTCCTTAAATAAAACTTCTAAAGTTATTTATTTCACCTGTACTTATTAATATTTTTTCTATTAATTTATTTCGTTCATTTATTTCTAATTTTTTTGTTGTTAAAATAATTTTTAAACATTCAAGAACCTTAATCTTTTCTTCATTTGTAGGTGGAATTTTACTTTCATCTACTTTATTTTGTATAGCCTCTATAATTCTATAATTTTCTACTACACCTTTTTGATATTCTTCATTATCCCAATTCTTATTTTTAACAGAAACAGCTAAAGCGAGAGATTTTGTAATCAAAGTATTTTTTTGTTTTTTATCGTTTTTAATAACTTCTAGTAACCTTTCTTTGTCCTTTTTTTGGTTAAAGGAATATATTATCTCTTTTCCATCATAATCACTAAGATTTTGTAATATGTTTTGTGGACCGATATCTATCATTAAATCTAAGTTTTCACGATTTAGAAACTCCATTGTTTTATCCCACCTAACAGGTTTAACAAGTTGATCCACTAAATTATGGATAATATCTTCTGCTTTATATGGTCTAGTTGCTATATTAGATATAACAGCAATTTTAGGATCTTTAAAGTTATAATTACTTAACTCTTTTTCGAATTTTATAGCTGCTTCTTTCATTAAACCACAATGAAAAGGAGCTCCATTTATTATTGGAGTTATTCTAGCTCCTACTTCTAATAATTTACCCTCAGCCTCCATAACAGCATTACTATGCCCGCAAATTGTAAATTGCGACTGTGAATTATATAAAGAAATACTAACTTCGTTTATACTAGTTGTAATATCGCTACATATTTTTTCAACTTGTCTTTTAGTGGTATTTTCCACTATTGTCATTACACCATTTTGTTTTTGAGCTAATTCTTGAGCTAATAAAGATCTAAATCGAACAATCTTTAAAGTATCCGCAAAATCTATTGCTCCGCTACATGTTAAAGCTGAAAACTCTCCTAAACTGTGTCCAGCCATATATAGGGGCTGAATATCGGCTTCACTCATGAGAACTCTATAATTCGCAACACTCGTAGTTAAAATTGCAACAAGCATATTCTGAATAGAATTTAATTTCCCTATGTTTCCTTCAAAGCATATTCTACTAAGGTCAAAACCTAATATATCATTAGCTTCTTCAAATGTTTGCTTAGCAACTTTAAAATTATCATATATATTTTTACCCATACCAATATATTGAGAACCCTGTCCTGGGAACAATATACCTATTTTTTTCATAATAAAACCTCCTCGTATATTATATTCTTAGTTAATTTTGATTTATTATTTTAATTAATTTAATATATTTTTCTAAAAAGAAATGAACTTTATCAGATCTCAACTTATTTGCATTAAACTCCACAGTTAAAACTATACCCGTATTGCTCTTTGAAGCTTCAATTATTAAATCAAAATAATTAAGTAGATCTATATTTTTTGAAATTGCTTTATTATAGTGAAAAAATACACTAATTTCATTATGCTTTTTAATTTGAGATATTTCCCTCAAATCATCTACTCCATATAGATTAGATTCATTTAATAAATATTCAACTTTACTAATTAAAGAATTCATAGTTAATATTTGAGCCATATCAAGCGATAAAGATTTAATTTTATTTTTTTCTGTAGCAACTTCAAGTGTTATATTATTACTGTTAGTCCATTTATTTAACAAATAAACACAAAGCGAAATTAATAAATTTCCTAAATTAGTATTTTTTTCATTCAAAACTTGAAAAAGCCCTTTCATATCATCACTATTAATACTAGTTTGTATAAAGTTTTCACTTCTATTTTGATATTCCCTTACCAAATATCCGTCTGGTATTTTTATATATCCAATTTTAATATTATTATTTTCATGCTCTTTTAATGTTAAATATTTTGCTATATCTGATATAGTGGAATAAGAAAACAAATCTGAAACTGTTAGTTTATTAGGAAATTCTTTTTCTAATCGAGAGTGCATTCTAATTAATAAAATTGAATTGCCACCAATATCAAAAAAGTTTTCATTTGTTCCTATTTGATTGTGGCCCAAAATAGTGCTCCATATTTTTGTTATCTTACTTTCTAATTCAGTTTGTGGTAATTTTTTTTCTAATTTTTTTTGATTTTGCACTCTAAAATTTAGCAATTCTTTTCTATCTATTTTTCCATTTAGTGTTAGCGGTATTTTCTCTATTTGAATAAAATGATTTGGTATCATATATTCTGGCAGAACCTTTGATAAGTCTTTCTTCAACTTTACATCTGGAATCCTCTCATCACCGACAAAATATGTGATAATGCTTTTATTTTGGTTTTTATCTTCATTTATAATAACTGCTGCTTTTTTTACATATTCTAGCATTGAAATTTGATTTTCAATTTCGCTTAGCTCTATTCTATAGCCTCTTATTTTAACTTGGTTGTCATTTCTTCCTAAATACTCGATCTCTCCATCATGTGTCCATCTAGCTAAATCACCAGTCTTATAAATTCTTTTTATATGGGTATAATCATTAAAAGGTTTTTCTATAAACTTTTCTCTATTTAATTCATCCCTATTTATATAACCTCTAGCTAAGCCTATCCCTTCAATACATAATTCACCTTGAATTCCTATAGGTTGTAAATTATTTTGTCTATCTACTATATACAATTTAATATTATCTATAGGTTTTCCTATTGGTACAAAATCCATTATTTCATTATTAATACAATCAAAATAAGTTACATCAATTGTCGCCTCTGTAGGTCCATAAAGATTATGTAATTGAGTATCATATTTTTTATATAACAATTCTTTAAATTTATTAACTTGCTGAACTAATAAAGCTTCCCCACTACAAATTACATTAGATAAACTTCTAAGTTTAGTGGTATTGTTTTTACTTTCTATATATTCTAAAAATACAGTCAGCATAGATGGAACAAAATGAATAACAGTTACATTATCATTACTTATTTGCTCAATTATAATTTCTGGATTTTTTTCTCCATCCTGAGAAATTATACTCAAGGTTCCCCCTTCTAATAAAAATATAAAAATTTCCCATACAGAAACATCAAAAGTATAAGGCGTTTTTTGGATAAAAACATCATCTTCATTGAATGAATACTTCCTATTCATCCACAAGAGTCTATTTAGTAATGATTTATGATCTATCATTACTCCTTTAGGAGTTCCAGTTGAACCTGAAGTATACATAACATATGCAATATTATCTTGTTTAACTTCACATAACGCAGAAAATTCTGATCCTTTGACTGATATTAATTTCTCTAAACTTAAAATTTCTCCATCAAAAAATATCTTATCTTTAGACGCATTATCAATTATTAATATTCGACTATTACTATCACTTAACATATACTCAATTTTTTTCTGTGGCCCCTTAACATCAATCGGCAAGTAAGCTGCTCCCGCTTTCAAGATCCCAAGGATAGCAACCATCATATTAGTAGATCTCTCAATCATTAATCCTATTACATCATTTTTCTTGATTCCTTTATTTATAAGTTGTTTTGCTAGTAAATTTGATTTCGCATCTAACTCTTTGTAAGTCAATGCATTCTCTTTATCCTTTATAGCTAGTTTATTAGGTTTTTCATTTACTTGTTTGTTAAAAAAGTCTAATATAGTAATATTACTTGGAACATGAACTGAGGTATCATTAAAGTCATTTAGTAATTTTTTTTCCTCTTCTTTTGATATCAACTTTAATTTCCCAACTTTTTCAATGGGTTTATGTATCATCTCGTTTATTATGTTGATATAATGATTTGCAATATTTTTAATTGCATTTATATCAAGTATTTCATTATTATAACTAAACTCAAGTTCTATATTGTTAAAACATATAGCCTTTAAAGTTAAATCAAAATTAGTCATTTCATCAATTCCAATTAATTCAATCTGAAGAAACTTATTACTTTTAAATAAACTCTTATTTAAAGGATAATTTTCTATTACTAATATAGAATCAAACAAATTTCTTTTCAGATTACTATACTTATTTATATCAACTAAAGGAGTTTGTTCATATTTTTCCCTTTTAGCTATAGACTCACTAACATCCTTTAATAAATCAATTACACAACTATCCTCTTTAGAAGTTACTCTTAAAGGAATTGTATTAATAAATAATCCAACCATCTTATCAATGTTATTAACATCAACATTTCTTCCAGATACTGTAGTCCCAAATACTACGTCATCTGTGTCATTATACTTTTGTAAGACAATTCCCCATGCGGCATATAATAATGTTGCAACAGTTATTTTCTTTTTCTTTATAAAACTCAGTATATTATTTGATAAATCTTCGGAAAATTTATAAGTGTAAATACCATACTCTTTTATTTCATTTAGTTTTGTCTTTAAATAAGGTAATTTAGTTTTAGTATTAAACCCTTTAAGATATTCACTCCAATAGCTTTCTTGTTCCTCTTTATTTTGACTTCTAAGCCATTTTTTATAATTTTTATAATTTTCCTTTACCTTTAAATCAATATTATTATTATTGACTAGATTGTTATACATTTCTAAAAACTCTTCAATTAAAATTCCATTACTCCATCCGTCATATAAAATATGATGGAATGTGATAATCATTTCGCTATAATTTTTATTAATTTTACATATTTTTATTTTAAAGGGTTCTTCACTTATATCAATTCTAGTATTTAAACCTTCTTTTAATAAAGCATTAATTTCGAATGACGAATTACTATCTTTAGTAAAATCATATACTGTAATAGGTAATCTAGTATTCTTTAATATTATTTGAATAGGTTTTTCTAACTTAGACCATAGATATACGCTTCTCAAAACATCATTTGATCTTATCACTAAGTCCCATGCTTTTTTAAAGATATCAATATTTATTTCACCCGTTAATGATAAACGTAATTGCTCTATATATTGCTTACTATTTACATCTTTTAGATAATGAAATAATATAGCTTCTTCCATTGCTGTCAGCTCTAAAATATCTTGTATATTATTCTTATCTATCTTTTTTACCAAATTCATTTTAGTTTATCTCTCCCTTCAATATCTAACTAACTTTTTTAAGCCTATCCAAAATTCCCTCTTTGTAATACGCAATAAAACTGTTATTACATTTGAATAATCATTTGTATTTTTTATGGTTAGTTGGATTCATTTTAGATAAATAACAATACCTTCTTCCAAGAATACTTCGCAATTGACCTAATCAACAGAAGATATAAATATTCAGGATAATACGTTCAGTTCATCTATTAAAACATTTAAAATGCGTCTTAGTTTCGTTGGTAAACTAATAAAGGGACTAAAATTCACCCGGTCAAGTGATTGTCATAATAATATAAATCTAGCTATAAATTAGGTCTCGGAGATTTTTTTAGAAAAAGCAATATTTATTACACTTGTGCATTATAATCTCTCGTCCAAGAGAGGTTCCTAATTATAAAAAAGTTTATATTTTAACATAGATTTTATAAAATGCATCCTCTAGATTAACTGTATAATATAGATAGTTAAGCAATTAGAAGTAATATTTTACACGGTTATCAACTTCACATATTCTGGCATAGATTTAACATTAGTTAAATCTGCATCAAATAATATCTTTCCATCTTCATTACTCATTTCATTAAAACCATTAAACTTATAAGTTATATACATTATTCTATTTCTATCAGTTGGGAGAAATTCTGCTATTAATTTAACATTTTCACTTTTAGCTTTATTCATAATGAAGTTAAGCATAATACTTCCCACTCCCCTTGAAACTACACGACAAGACATCAACAACAACTTTACTATCCATAATGAATCTTTTTTCTCAATCAATGCCAACCCGATCTTTCCATAATCACCATACTTATCCTCTAATTGAGCTATAAGAACCTCATAATTATCAGATTTACTAAGTTTCTCTAATTCCTCATAGTTATATGTATATCCTGTTGCATTAAGCTGATGTGTTCTAACAGTTAGTTCCTCAGCTCTCTTTAAATCATCTTCCTGAACTTTTCTTATTGTTAATTCAAGATTTAGTGTCCTTAAAAACTCTTCTGGTGTACCTTGGAAAACTTCTCCATCCCTATCTCTTTTAATATCATTCATATAAAGTAATCTTCTATTTTTAGAATCCTCCGTAATAAAATTAGGATTCATTTCATCCATATCTAATAAAGTATCTATTGCACTTTCATCTAAACATAAAACCTCTGGTAGCTTAAAATTAACTTCTTCTCTTTCAAATGCCTGATCGTCTATAAAAGCTATAGTATCCATGCCTATATTTATATTTTTGACTATTTTACGTATTCCACTAGATTTTGGGTTCCAATTAATTTCTGGATAAATAAAATACTCAGAAAGATTAAATTCCTTTAACTTATTCCAAGCCAAGTTGAAATCATTTTTGCTACAAACTGATTGTAGTATCCCTCTAGCATCTAACTGCTTTATTATATTAATTATATTGTCTCTTAATTTAACATTACTATCCTCGATTAAGACACCCTCCCATAAGGTATTATCTAAATCCCAAACTAAACATTTTATTTTTCTTTTTTCCATAAAAACTCTCCTCACTATAATCTAATCCTATATTCAATATACTTTATAGGCATTCTTGGCGATTAATATTTCATGAATTTGAGATGTTCCTTCTATTATTTCATTTATTTTTGCATCTCTATAATATCTTTCAATGTTATAATTCGGAGATACACCGTTTCCACCATGTATCTGAACTGCATCTGATACAATTTGCATTAACATTGTAGAAGCAAAATATTTTGCATTCCAAGTTTCCATAATTGAATCCGGTTCTAAATTATCTTTTAAAATCGCAGCATTATAGCACAATAGTCTTGCTGATTTAGTTTTAACTAACATTTCCGTTATCATCTTCTGGATTAACTGATTATCCTTTAAATATGAACCGAATTGTTCTCTGATTTTCGAATACTCAATACTTTCTTCTAAACATGCTTGTGCTATCCCTACACAACCACATGCAATTGTAAATCTACCATAATCTAAACATGTTAATGCTACATGTGATAATCCAGTACCGACTCCTCCAACCATATTCCCCTTAGGAATTCTACAATTATCAAGTTTTATTGTACCTATCATAGACGCCCTACATCCTAATAAATCATTAGTCGGTTCTATAGTAATACCTTGTGTTGTTCTATCAACTACAAATGCTGTTGGTACACCATCAAATTTTGCAAAAAGAATAAATACATCTGCTATTTGAGCCATCGTGATCCATTTTTTTTCCCCGTTTAGTATATAAAAATCCCCAGATAGCTTTGCTGTAGTATTAATTGCTTTTGCATTACTACCTACTTCTGGCTCTGTTAGCGCAAACGCCCCTATTTTCCTGCCCTGAACTAAATCATATAAATATTTATCTTTTAATTCATTACTTCCCCATCTTAATATTCCTAGCGTACACATACCATGAACTGTAAGTAAACTTCTAGTGGAAGAACATCCCCTTCCTATCTCTTCATTCAAAATAGCAATACTAACGTTATCAAGTTCTTTTCCACCATATCTTTGCGGAATCATAGCAGACAAATATCCTTTATCCACTAACTTATTGATTAAATCTCTAGGTAATAGTTGCTCTCTATCATATTTTTTTGCATTAGGTACTATTTCACTATCAACAAAACTCCTAATTTCTTGTTTAAAATCACTGTATTTTTCACTTAAGCCTAGATCCATATTGTATTTCACCCTCTTTAGGTTAATATATAAATTTGATTGAACCGTTTTTTATCAACAAAGATATTTTTTTCTATACCTTATATATATTTACATTAAAGTTTGCTAGAATCTAATTTTTTTCTTTCGATTACTGAAGCGATTTTCAAATTAAGGATTCTCTCCAATAGTGTTGAATACTATCGATTCTTATATATAATGGTTTATATTTTTTGCATCTGAAATTCATACTAACTAGTAATATTCTTTAGTTATCTTATTCTCTATAAGTTTTACTATTGAATTAATAGTTCTGAAGTTTTGTAAATCTAAATCTTCATTGCCAATAACCACTCCAAATTCTTTTTCTATAAACATAACTAGTTGCATAGCAAAAAGTGAATTTACGAACCCTAAATCAAAAATATCCTCGTCATCCTCTATAACATGTTTTCTAAAGAATCGCCCTAAATATTTTCTTATTTTCTCTTTGTTTTCCATTTTCTCTCTCCCTCTAAACATCGATATCTCAATGTGAAGTTCACCACATATTACATCTAGTTTTGTCTATTCTATTATTTTTTATTAATTTATATATTTTCATTTATTAAGTTTTTCGCTAACTTTTCCGTGCTCTGTTATTAATTAGGTTACCTCTACGAGACAATAACGGTCTTCCTTCATTTGGTTCACATCCTAAATTCACTTACTCTTTACGCAAAAAGTGAAAAAGCTTAAAAAGATTAGTTTTATCGATTTAACTGCAGTATGACATGAAAAAGATGGATCGTGCTTTCCTTCTATACTTAGAAACCTGTTTCAATCCTTGTTATGTCCGAAGAGTTTTCACGCAAGTAAGAGACCACCTTAATTAATTGGCATTGAGGTTCATGATGTGTGAGCTGAAAAATAGCTATACATTCGTTATGTCATCTATTTTGGAGCCAAAACTATAGTATTCATTTTCCGAGCTTACTTTCTCCGATTATCTGATCTGTTAAGGTGCCTAATTGGTTTTGCATCAATTTGAACTACTCTTGAAATAGACGACCTTTATTAGTGCCATATTAAGCCATTCTGTCAGTCCGCTAGATGGCACAGTACCACTTCGACAACTTGTATCTGTTTTTGTAAATAAGTGGACAACTTTGGGTAGTCTTGCTTCTACACCTCCTAAAATGCATGATTAGCTAAGTGGACTCATGCAAAAAATCGATCAATGAACAACGTATCCTTTAAATTGTTCTACGTTTGAAGATTATCTTCAAGCTCTTTAGAAAAAGTGAAATGATAGGGCTTTACCTTGCACAAAAAAAAACAAGATTCACCCAGTAGTTTCCAGTAAGTTTGCCCATGCAATCTTTATAACACGAATCCTCCCTATTTATTGGATTCTAATATTCATAAAATCCTTGCCCACTTTTTCTTCCTTTAAATCCGGCATCAACCATTTTCTTCAATAATGGACAACATTTAAATTTTGGATCTTGATAACTTTCGTATAGTATTTCTAACGAGTTTACTACTGTATCTAATCCTATTAAGTCTGCTGTTTCTAATGGCCCCATCTTATGCTCAAAACATTTTTTAAAAATAGCATCTACATCCTCTGGTGAAGCAACACAATCTTGAACTACATAGGCAGCCTCATTCATATATAGATGTGAAATTCTATTCGATACAAAACCTGGAAAATCATTAACTAAAATACATTCTTTTCCAACACTATCCAATAACTTTTTTAATTTTTCTATAGTTTCCTCTGACGTATGAAATCCTCTAATAACTTCAACTGCTTTTTTTACAGGAACAGGATTCATAAAATGTGTTCCAATTACCCTATCTGCTCTCTTTGTGAAAGAACCTATTTTAGTTATAGATATACATGAAGTATTGACTAAATATATACACTCTTGTTTACAAATTTTCTCCAAATTTTCATAAACTTCTTTTTTTATACAAGTGACTTCTGGAACATTCTCAATAATAAAATCAACATCTGTTAAACTATAAATATCAGTAGTAAAATTAATTTTAGTTAATACTTCTTCTATTTCTATAATGTTCTCCCTATTGAACATATTAAAAAATTTAATATTGTTTATTATCTTATTTTGAGAGCTCTTCAAAATGGCTTCATTAATATCAACAAGAACAATTTCATGACCATGTTGTGCAAATTTTTGTGCAACCCCGACCCCCATTACACCTGCACCTATAACTCCAATTTTGCTCATAATCTCTTTCACCTTCCTCTATAGACCTTGTTAAATCAACTGTACTATCTACTGTCAATTAATATGGGGAATTAGATATATTTAATACACATTTCATATAACGACCGACTTCTAACTCCCATGACTATTAATGTTTGTAGCTCATACCTTTCTTCATTTGTTACATTCATTGTTAGTTAGCGGTTAGCAACATTTCAAACCTAGAAGGGAGTTTTTTATTTTTCTATTGTACGTTATGGTGATTTCATGCATTTCAATTAGGTAATGAATTTAATCCTTTACTTTTAGAACGAATATTCCGAATTATAACTCTTGGGATATTCTTATACAATATAACATAAACTACCATATACTTACATACAAATTAAACTAAATTTTCTAAAATATTTTACTAGCGTTGCACAATAAATTATATAAAGGTCAAACATATATATTGACCACGAAAATTCTAGTCGAAATATATATTATTTTTAAAACTCTGTCTTTAACAGACTATAAATCACCATATCTTTACACTCTCCTGTTACATTATGACATTCAAACTGTCTTAAATAACCTTCTTCTTTAAATTGAAATTTTTTTAATATTTCCTTAGAGGCAATATTTTCATTACAAACAAAGGCCTGAATCCTAACTAAATTTAACTGATTAAAACCTAACAATAAAACTTCATGTATGGCTTCAGACATAATACCACGACGCCAATATTTTTCTGATAATTCAAAACCAATTTCAGCGCGTTTCCCTTCAAATTCACTTAAAAAGATTGTACCGATAATTTCATCTGTATCTTTATCAGCAATTGCAAAACGAATAATCCACCCTTTTTCATATCCCTCATTCCATAACTTTATAATTTCATAACTTCTTTCTACTGTTTCTGGTCCATTCCAATCAAGATAACGATGTACATTTTCATTGGAATAATAATTTACTAAAGCAGTAGCATCATCCACTCTTAATTTTCTTAAATGTACTTTTTCAGTTTCTATTATTGGGAATTCCTTAAATTTTTTCGAAAAATCCATTTTTTTCCTCCGATTAATTTATTTTCTGCATTATCTTTCCCATATCCATTTTTATAAACTTATCAGCAACATTGAAATAATTATCATCATGTGTAATTGCTATTATACACTTCCCTCTATATTTAAGTTCTGGTAAAAGAGTGTTGTAGAAGAATAATCTAAACTCTGGATCTTGATCTGCCGCCCATTCGTCAAATAAATAAATAGGTTTATCTTCTAAGTAACATACTAATAATGCTAATCTCTTCTTTTGCCCAGTTGATAATTTAGTTGTACTAAATTTTCCATTAATTATTTGTACTTTCTTGTCTAATTGTAATATTTCTAAATACTTTTGTATTTTATCAGTTTTATCTTTATAATCTATCCCATAAAGTTTTTCAAACAAATGGAAATCAGAGAAAACAGTAGTATAGTTTTCACTTAAAGTAGTCTGTTGTATTACAGTATTATTTAAAGTAATGTAACCTCTAGTTGGTATATATAGACCCGAGAGTAATTTAGCTAATGTTGATTTTCCACTACCATTTCCTCCCGTAATAAATATTATTTCACCCGATTTAAACTCATAATTTATTGGTCCAATCATAAAACCCTTTTCATCTTTTTTTTCATATTCATACTCTATATCACATAATTTAAGACTAAAACTATCTTTTATAGCAATATTATTTTCATCAGATTCCTCGTACGTTGAATCTGAAAGTTCAGTAATTAGCCCATTAATTCTCTTTAAACTAATTCTAGCTTCTATAGCATTAGGTATCGTGTCTAATATTCCATGAATCGGTCCTACCATATATAGAAGTATAAAAATATAACTTGATATATTACCGTTCTCTAAATCCTTTAAAATTAATGGAATAATTAACGCTATGGATCCTATTGCAAGGGTAAATAATAACTCACCTATGACAAACATTTCTGCAAATGCGAGTGAAGATTGTCCTCTTTTAACTTTATATTGATAACAGCTATCTTCCATATCTTCTTTAAATTGATCTCTTTTTACTCTACTAAGACTTAATTCTTTAAATCCACTAATTAAATCATTTATAAATTTAAAAAATATACTTTGGATATCTCTAGTTTCTTCACCAATTCTATTCGCATATTTGCCAACTAAATAGTAGATACTTGAAATCAATAATATAATTAACCCTGATAATAATAAAACATAGATATTTATAAAACTTAAATATAAAAAACAACATACAAGGGTAACAGTACCAGTAATCCCACCAATGAAAATATTTATAAATCTGCTAACCGTTTCAGTATCATTATTTAATGTAGATTGTAATCTTCCTTCTTCTATTTGTTCAAATTTGTTATAAGGTGCATTCAATATATGTTCAACAATTACCAATCTTTTTGAATATACTATTTGATTTGTTATTTCTATTAGCTTTTTTCTAAGAACTCTTTGACCATATACATATAGAATTATCCCTAAAATAAAATATATTATTAATTTAAGTTTCATTTCATTACTGCTAGATATAGCCATATTAATAGTGAAAATTATAAGAGCATTTCCAAATCCACTAGCAATACTTAATAAGGCTAATATTAATATTGATTTACCATTTTTTTTAATATAAATATTTGTTAATAAAGCATATATATATACTATCCAAATACTTATAAACAATAAATATAGAGCGACTTTTATACTATTCGGAAGCCATATAAATACAAAACCCCACGACACTCCATCATAGAAAATATACGGAACTAGATATATGCAATAAGATACTCCTAAAATAAATACGAAAGAAATAAACATCTTCAAAAATCTATTTAGAGATAACTTCTTAAAACTTCGATCTTTTATCATTATTTCTCTAACCAATTTAGTAATAAAAAACAAAGTACTTATTATAATCAAACCTGTAAAAATTATAATAATTAATGAAATAGTATCTAAACTCTTATTAAAATCCTTTATTTCTTTGTTGTAATATTCTTTGCCGTTTAATAATTCGCTAATCTCCAAACCAATTTCTGTAATATAATTTGAATTAATATTGCTAAGAACCGCAACTCCAATTCTTTCATTAGGTTTAAATATTATAAAAGACGAGTAATTTGGATTACTTCCACCATGAGATATTTCTCCTCCTCCGATTTGATATACTTCCCATCCTGCTGCATATGATGAACCATCTCCCAAGGGAGGAATAGTCCTATTTGGTTCTTGTGACTTTTTAATAAGATTATTTAGTTTAATTTCCATCTGAGCATTAAGCCACTTCGCCATATCTTCACCACTAGATATAATATATCCAGCTGGCTTGTTTCCTCTATAAACAGGTGCCTCATAACTTCTTGGCTTTAAAAAGCCTAATTTATATCCTGTCGCTATATCAATATTATTCTCATCATTTCTAAATAAATAAGTATGATTTAGCCCTAATGGTTTCAATACATTTTCTTTCATGTAATTTTCATAATTTTCTCCTGAAACCGCTTCTATTATTAATCCTAGTACATCATAGTTTATTGTTGCATATTGGAATTCTTCTCCTGGTTTACTATCAAGTTCTATATTAATAAGTGTTTTAACAGTTTCTTCTATCGCGTTTTCTTCATTTGAAATTGGAATTTTATCTATTGTCCTAAATGGTATTCCACTAGTATGATGTAATAGTTGTTCTATTGTTACTTTCGTCTCTTTACCTCTATAGTTGACCTTAAACCATGGTATATATTTATTTACTTCATCATCAAGCTTTATTAATCCATCTTCCTCTAATTTTAAAATCCCGAGTCCAGTGAAAGCCTTACTAGTAGATCCTAATTCAAACAATGTATTAGCTGTAACTGGCGTTCTATTCTCAATATCAGAGTATCCAAAACCTTCTTGGTAAATGGTTGTATTATCCTTAGCTATGGTTATGGATAATCCTGGGATTTTTCCTTTATCCATATTTTTCAGAATAATCTCTTCAATTTTTGTAACTTCTTCTTCATCTAATAAATCTATTAATTCATTATCATCCTTAGCTAATACTATCGTTGGTGAGAATATCATACTAAAAAAAACACTAAATATTATAAGCATTTTATTTATTAGCTTCATATATTTCCCTCATTTTCCCCTTACATCTAACATAAATATTTTATAAGAATTAGATTGATTTATATTAATCGAACAATGAATCTAAATCCTCTTGTGTAATGACTACTGTATCAAAATCTGATGGTGTGAATTCTTTATTCTCCTTTTTGCTACATTTATCTACAATTTGAATTAATGTATTTATATATATATTCATAAAGGTCTCCATAGTATCATTATTAAATCTACTAGTACTATATTTAATAGTGAGTTTAAGTTTTTTATTTATTACAATGGCTTCAAAATCTATTAACGCTGTTAGTTCATTTAATTTAGCATTCTCTAGTCCAAAGTCAATTCTATTTAATTGGATGTTTTCGTTTTTTATAACGTTGTCAAAATCTCCTAAATAATTGAACCTTATGAATTTTCCGTCTGATTTTATCAAATCATTTTTTATATATTTAATAATACTGTAATTAAATCCTTTGTTTGGTATGCTTCTTAACTGTTCTTTTATAGATTTTATACTATTATCGATATCCATCTCTTCTAAGCTGAAATATGCAGGGTACATACTTGTAAACCATCCTAAAGTTCTAGATACGTCGATAGTATCATCTATAACCTCTCTTCCGTGTCTTTCAAGTTCTATAATAACTTCTCTGCTTTTTGTTAATTTTTTCAATGTAATAATTAAAGTAATTATTAGAGTTTCATTAAGATCTATACTGTAAATTTTATTAACATCTTTCACTAAAACATTTAATGTATCTTTATCTATTTCTCTGGTAAAAACTTCTAATGATTCCGCTATATCATTACCTTTATTAAAATCTGTTGGAAAAGTAAAGTTCTTATTTAAAATAGAGTTCCAATAATCTTTCTCTTCTATAGAAACTTTTTTACTATATTCCCCCAATCGATCTCCCCAATCTTTCAAGGAGTGCGTTTTCATAGGCAAATCTATATCCTGTCTATTTAGCAATTGACTAACAATATCTAGAAAATCATTAAGTATTATTCTCCATGAAACCCCATCAACGATTAAATGATGAGCAGTAAACAATAAGGTTTGTTTATCATTGCCAAAGCTAAAAATAGTTACATTAAATAAAAGGCTTCTTTCTATATCAAAGTGAATATTAGCTTTTTCTATTAAAGACCTTTCTTTATATATAGAATTTTCAGACAACTCAATGTGTTTAACAGCAGCTTTACTTCTCAAATGTATATTATTGTAATATAACTTACCAAGCTCCCTATCATAATTTATTCTTAAACTATCATGATGTTCGATTAATTTTTCTACAGCTCTATATACTATGCCAACATCTAATTTTTTATTTAATTCTAAAAGAACATATTGATTATACAGGTCTTCATTAGAAAATCCTTTACTAAAGAACCATTGTGTAATAGGTGTACTATTAATATATCCTTCTGCATTTTCTTGATTTATAAAATCAACTGTTTTAGTAAAACCTATAGTAGCTGCTATTTCCTCAATAGAATCATAAGTTAAAATATCTTTCACCTTAACATCTAATCCAACATTTTTAAGCTTTGAAGTTATTAGTATTGCCTTAACTGAATCACCACCAATTTGGTGATAATTGTCAATCACACTGACATTGTCTAAATCTAATACATTTTCTATAGCTCTTACTAATTCCTTTTCAGGATCAGTTCTAGGAGCTATAAAATCTTTTTTTTCTATTATTGGATCAGGAAGTAATTCATAATCAATTTTACCATTTAATGTAAAAGGTAATGACTCCATAAAAATAAAGTGAGTTGGTACCATATATTTAGGTAAAAATTTCAAAAGCCAGATTTTAAGTTCTGTCTCATTAACGTCATTTCCAGCTACTACATAAGCATTTAAAATCTCGTTTCCAACCTTATCTTCTTTAAATATTACAACACCATCTTTTACAGCTGCATTCGAAAATAAATGTTTTTCAATCTCACTAAGCTCAATACGATGTCCTCTTATTTTAATTTGATTATCTATTCTACCAACATATTCTATAAGCCCCTGCTCTAAGTATTTTGCTGTATCCCCAGTTTTATACATTCTCTTTCCTTTAAGAAACGGATTTCCCAAAAACATTTCATTAGTTAGCTCTTCTTTATTTAAATAACCTCTAGCTACTCCATCTCCTGATATATAAACTTCTCCGATTAATCCATCTGGAACCACACTCAAATTTTTATCTAATATGTAAATCTGAACGTTATCTGCCGGATATCCTATCGGGACTGATAATCCTTTATCTTTATCTTTATCGTATTTATAAATCATGCATCCAACTACAGTTTCTGTAGGACCATATTCATTGTAAATTTCTATCTTTCCGTTAAAACTATTATGAATTTCTTTAGATAGATTTACTTTTAAATCCGCTCCCCCGACAATAAATCTTTTTATTCTTGAATTACTATTATCCATATCTTTTAGTAAAGTTAAATGAATTGGGGTTAGTTTTACCACTGTTACTTTATCTTCTCTTAATATTTTATATAAAATAAATTCTGTATCATTATTATCATAAATTATTATTTTATGACCAGAGATTAATGGAGTAAAAATAGACGTTACTGTTAAATCAAAGGAAATTGAAGAATATAATGCCATGACATCCTCATTATCCTTCAAGTATGTTTTGTTAGCCCACCATATATAATTTGTTAGCCCTTTATGTTCAACCATTACTCCTTTTGGCTTTCCAGTAGAACCTGAGGTATATATAATGTAAGCTAAATCAGTTATTTCATTTATTTTTGTTGAGTTACTCTTATTATATAAATCTAAATTTACATTTTTTATGTTGGTTAATGTTCCTTCGTAGCTTATTTCACTGGCAATATTTAAATTTGTTAATAACATAACGCTTTTTGAATCTTGCAGCATATAATTTATTCTTTCCATGGGGTAAGAAGGATCTATTGGTAAATAAGCTCCTCCAACTTTTAGAACCGCTAAAATACTTACAACCAGTTCGATTGAATGTGTTTCCATAATTGCAACAATTGATTGTCTATTAATGCCTTTTTCTCTTAAGTAATTTGCTAATTGATTCGCTTTTTCGTTAAGTTCTTTATATGTTACATTTTTTTCATTAAACTCTAAGGCTATTTTATTTGGATTTTTCACTACTTGCTCCTCAAATAACTCATATACCGTTTTCTTTGGGTAATAAGCTACTGTTGAGTTTGATTTAAATATTTTATTATTAATTTCTTCTTCACTCAGAAGTTTAATATCTTTAATTTTTATGTCTTCATTTAATAATATTTGATTTGTAATATTAATTATAGATTCATACATTTTTCTGATTACCAAGTTTGAATATTCCGCTTTTTTATAATCGAAATTCAAAGTTATCTTCTCATCTTCCCATTCTTTAACCGTCAACTGGAGTGAATAGATCTGCGCTCCACAATAATACTCTTCAACTTTAACATCTTTACCTCCTAATTCCTTAATATTCTTAGAATTATAATAATTCACACATATTTTAAACAAACTGTCATATCCCATTTGACTTACATTCAAATCTTTAACCAAAATATCATAGGGGTATTTTTGATTTAATAAACATCTTTTTATCTCTCTATTCATTGATTTAAGTAAAATTGAGGTTGAAGTGTCTTCATTTAACTCAAATCTGAAAGGGACTGTACTTGTGAACATACCAACAATATTTTTTTGCTTATAATTAGTTCTATTAAATACCGGTGTCCCTATAACTATATCTTTTTTATATGTAACTTTATTGAGATAGATAAATACAGCCATCATGAAAAAGGTATTTAAAGAATATTTATTTCTATCATTAAAATCATGTATTCTTTTGGATAATTCCTTATCAATATGAAAAATATTTCTTTCCCCTTCTAAACTACTAGAGGTTTTATAGAAAGAATCTTCTGGGACATTACTTAACCTTTCCATCCAAAATTCCCTATTTTTTATGAATCTTTTCGAGTTAAAGTATTCTGTTTCTTCTTCTATATAGTCAATATATGAGTAACATTCTTCAAAAGATTGATGTTCACTTTTTTCCAACTTTTCGTATATTTCAATTATTTTGTTTTGAATAACGCTGATTGACCATCCATCAGATATAATATGGTGAATTTTCAAAAATATACCATATTCATTTTCACTTATCTTATATATAGCAAAATAATATAGTTTGTTATTTTCTAGATGAAAGCTTTTTTTGAACTGTTCAACCGACCACTTCTGATGTTCTTCTCTTGGTCTTTCACAACCACTAAAATCTAAAAAATCTATCTCTTCTTTTTTAAATTTATAAACATGTTGAGTAGCTTGCCCCTCTATTTCCTGAAATCTTAACCTTAGTCCTTTATTATTTTGTATTATAAGGTTTATAGTTTTTTGCATTCTATCCACATCTATAGTTTTATTTATGTTTAAACAACCACCAATGTTATGAAGTGGATTTCCTGTATTAATCTTATCTATATACCATATTCTCTTTTGTGGATGGGTTAAATTATAATATTTTTTATCGTTTCTTCTCATATTACTCTCCTCTTATTTAACTAATGTTGAATTTACAATCTCAATTATCTCTTTAATATTCTCATTTATAAAAAAGTGATTCCCCTCAAAATTATAAATTTTAAATCCTTTATTAACATGTTCCTTCCATGCAAGTATTCCATCTGAATTTATATAATCCTGATTTCCATTTAAAATAGTCACATCACATTGAATTTTATCTCCTTTATCTTCATAAATATAATTTTCTATAATTTTAAAATCACTCTGAAGAATTGGAAGAAATATTTGAAGCAATTCATTATTCTCCACTAATTCTTTTGGAATACCTCCTAGATTAATTACTTCTTTTAAAAAATCTTCATTTGATAATTCGTTTATTTTTTTTCTTTTAATACTTGGTGCTTGATAACCCGAAAAAAATAAATGATTAGGTTCTCTAAGATTCTGTTCCTTTATTCTATAGTACAATTCATAAGCTAAAAGACTCCCCATACTATGACCATAGATAGCATATTCATTATCGATTATTTTATTTTTAATATTATTAAGTATATCTTCAACCGCTTCTTCTAAAGTTTCATATAAATTTTCACTATATCTTTTTCCTCTTCCCTTGAGTTTTATTGGATCTAGATTAATTGAAGTATTTAAGTAATTTTGCCATTTAAAATATACACTTTCTGATCCTCCTGCATGTGGTAAACAAAATAATTCCATAATATTACTCTCCTCTATAAATATTAATAAAATAACTACTTGATTTGAATTGATTTTGAATTGGGTATTATTTGTAATTGTTAATGTATTTTCTTTTGCCCTCAGCTTATTCCAAAGAATATTTAGACAATTTCAGATATGGGATATGAAGTTATTTATTAATATGTTTTGATCAATTAATGTTATTTTTTTCAAAATCGTCTTATTGGATGAACATACTGAAATTTTATAACCAGGTATACTATCAAACTTGCAAAAAGAATATTCATTTTGCTTATTGTTACTACTCACTTTAATATTTGCAAATTCATCTATATCAATAGAGAATGATTCTAAAGGTATGGTTAATCCTTTTCCCAAACATTTAATATAACTTTCTTTCAAAGTCCATATTTCATAAAATTTACTTAAACAAATTTCCGATTCATTTTTAGTAATATAATTTAACTCATTTGTAGTAAAAAACCTTTCCGCTATTCCATTACACTGGATATTTTTTATTTCTTCAATATCAATTCCTATAGGTTTATTATCAATAGCACATACTACAAAATCTCCAGAATGAGATATATTGAAATTAATATTGGGGTACTCTTTAACATTGGGTTTACCATATCGATTTTTTTCAAACGTTACGAATTCGTTACTGATCCCTAATTCTTCACTAATTATTAATCTTATCAATAATTCTCCAATTAGAGTTCTTACCTTATCTTTTTTATTAATAAATTTTTTTATTTTATTTTTTTTTGTAGCATCAATATATAAACTTAACATTTCTAACTTTTCTTCACTAATATCTAAAATTCCAACGGCATAAACTCTCATATATGACCTCTTATTACATTTTATTTTAATAGTACCATATATATCTAATTTATTGATATTTTATTTTCTTGTTTCCATTGTTCAAATACTCCTTTAAATTGATTTTAAGTAATACATTATTCTGTTTGTCAAAAACTTTTTTAATTATTAATAGTCAGCTATTGGAAGAATTTATTTTAATTGTCTAAATATTATATCATTCAAAGTAACACTCAAGCTAAATTTGTCTATTTAACTGATTTAGCAAGTGTGGAACAAGTCATTCAAGAAACCCTTAGGATTTCGGTCGTTTAGATAACTCGTTTAAGTATTACCATGTATGGTAAATTATATAAAATTCCGAATATCAATCGAAATCTAGGAGAAGATCGTAGACGTTAATTTATGGAACTCATTTAGAATACAAGACTATTTGGACATATCATGAACTATTACTGAACTTGAACCTTATTCCTTTAAGTTACATCAACTTTTAATTTCACCATTATGTACAATCTTTCTAAAAGATTCTTTATCTTATTCCTTGGAATAAAAAAAGCCTTCCTCTCTATTTAAGAGCTTTTATAACTCGAACAGCTTCCCTGAATTTGACGTAAACAGAAATATGATTAACTCTATTAGATGTTGGAACAAATTGAGAGGTTGCAGAGCAACTTCATCTACCAAAGGGGACTGTTCTTGTTTATTTTCAGTAAGCTCGATATTAATACCGAAAAAATCATTTCTTATGAAATTAATATTGAATCAAAAGTCGGGAAAAGTGACAAAAACGCTAACGCATCTTTATACACCACCACTATAACCTAAAAAAAGAGACAGATAAAAACACCTTTCGTTGAAAAGCGGTTATTGTACCTTATTAAATCAACGTGGAGGTGTTTTTCTATAAGGAAAAGAGTTAATTATCCATTAGAGGTGAAAATGAAAGTAATTTAAATAAGATAAGCAGGGATTCCTATAAAAATGTATTAGATAAGTTAAATTCTTAACTATTCTTATGTAATGGTACAGGAATGGCGAAATACATCGTCTTCACAACCTGTTGGAAAACAATATACCTTGCGCATGGGACCTGAATTTGAAAGTGAAACCGCTAAGTTGCGTGAAGAGAACCGTTATTTAAAGCAACAAATTGAAGTTTTATAAAAGTACGCAGAGTTGGAGAGGAAATGGTTCCAAAAGTTGTAGTAGGGCTAGTGGTGGAGCAAAAGAAAACATGCCGATTGGTGATATATTCCATCATTTAGGTGAAGCTCGTTCACTGTATTACCGTTGGAAGGCCGATAGAAATAAATTAACCCACAAGGATCTTCGTGACCAAAAACTTGGTGATTTATGCAAGTTGCACAAATTCAGATACAGCTATCGAACTGATATTAGTGAAAAAACTGTGCATAGTGTGATGCAATAACATGACTGACAATGTTGTGTGAAGGTAAAGAAACGTAAACGTTCGGGGCAAGCAGCTCACATTTTTTGTCAAAACAAATTGTACATACAAAAATTTCTCCATTATATAGGTCTAAGTATACTTGAAAGGTAAATAATTAATTTTCAAAAGGATAAGCAATATAAGCAATATCTGTTACGAGCTTTTTTAGCGGTTTTGATGCAATAAAATCATGTGTTAATAAGTTAGGGACTGTCTTAGATTCGCTAAATCAATTACCAGATTTACCAGAAGATCTTGCATAGCGATCAAGGTACGGTTTACACATCTTTGTATCAGGAGGCAATCAAAGAAGAAGAAATTACCATGAGCAAATCTCGTTAAGACAAGCCCGATGATTTTTCCCCCAATTGAAACGTTTGTCTGAAACGTTCTACCTCAATGATTTTTATCCCACAACAAATGCGTGTGTAATAAATATTGTAGATAATGACACTCAGTGCCACCAAACTATAGCTTCTTTAAGATTTTTACAAATTTTTCTGCTGTTCTTACCTCAACTGTAAGAGAGTTTTTACTATAGTTAGCTTTTATTAAAAATGGTACATCACTAGTGTTGTGGAATCTAAAATCTAAACCACCATAAGAAACAGTTGCGTCTCTTCCTTTTGGAACATACCCTACATCTAAAGAATGGTGATGACGTTCTACAAATTTTACAGGTATTTGATCAACTGCGTTAAACAAGGTAGAAGACGTTTGACAAATACCTCCCCCAATGCCCATCACAACCTTTTTGTTGATGATTTCTGGTGCGGGCTGATAACCATTCGCTTCGTCTCTAGGGCCAACTACTGTATTAAACGAGAAATAATCTCCACTTCCAACGATAACATTATTGATTGCCTTCGCAGAAAGCTCAATATTTTTATTTCTGCCTACATCATCGGTATTGAAGTAAGTTGTATAGGATGCTACAACTACGTTTTCTAGATAGGGGATATCTTCAAAATAATATCCGCTTTCAGTAATATAAAGAGGCATCTCCACTTTACCACCGGTAGCTGATGCTTCTAATATTCTCTCTACTAATTCACTTTCTTTTAAAACAATTAAAGGACTACCTTTCATTAGCTTCCCTTGATCGTCCAGCTTATCGAGTATCATACGCTTATCATAGCCAGCCGCTTTTTCATTCCCTCTCGCCAACTCTTTTGCTAATTGCTCAATTTGCTTTGTATACGATTGTTTATCACGCTCATAGCCCATTTCTTTCGGTGCAATTGTTTGTATGATAGCTTTCGTAGAAGGGTCTACAATTTCAACAACGACAGACTCTGTTTGTTGTTGTTCAATGGCAACAGGCTTTTTTAAATCCTCAGCTTTTTGCTCTGACTCTTGAATTGGTTGTTCTTGCTTTTTCTCATCCGCAGATTTCACCTGACAGCCAACTAGCCCAATCGTACAAATAATACATAATGTGGTCATCCACTTCTTTTTCAAATAAAACACCACCCTATCGTCATACTACAGAGACATCTTATTCGTGTATTGTTGATAGTGTGTTTCATTTCATCATTTTTATTTATTTTTAAAATGAAGGTTATTTTGCATATTTCACATGAAATCTATAGATTAATACGATATAAAGCCAATCATAAATAAGGGTCGCAAGCGAAATAATAGTAATCAACGGTGTTCTAAAATACATATAGAAACCAACTGCAGCAAACATCGTTCCGATCATTTTACAAACAGCGATGCCCATTGATTGGCCACTTAAGTTCCCTCTTTGTAAAAACAAAGCAATAAACAATCCTGACATCATCAAATTCTGTATAAATGCGGCATACTTGCCTTCTAGATCATTAAATTCATGCATCATTGCTAAAATCGTAAAAAAGCTTACTACTAGTGTAATCAAAAAAGATGAATAAAATATTTTCCTTGGAACTATTTTTTTATATTCCTTATGACCATAATGTAAAAATTGCATCATAATAAAAATGTCTAAAATAAACCACAGTAACGTAATAATCCGTTGCAAGTCATTTTGTGGATACATAAATGAAAAAATAAATTCCCATGAAATATTTGCACAAATTGCAACCATGGGCATCCCGTATCGCTTATCTTGTAATCCTTGTTTGATGATTAGTATGTAAGTAATAATCCAAAATAACCCCATCCCTAATTGACAAATCAGTAGGAATTTTTCTTGCGTCATATATACAAACTCCTTCCTCCTAATAATGATTCTTCGATACTATATGTGAAGAAATCTATTATTTATGTCAAAGGTTTGTACAACTAGGCTCTTAAAAATCTCAGAGTAAGCGCCTATACATTCAGGAACCAATCATATATAGTAAAACGAGGTGATGTTATGAAAACTAAAATTTATCTTGATAATGACCAATTTATCGCAGGCACTACTTTAAAAGATGATATCGAACTAGAACAAAACAATATGGCATTGCATACATGTGTACATGAAGCTAATGTGCTAGAAAATCGAAAAAAACTGGCAACTACTTTGCATTGTGACTTACATGATTTTATTTGCACGCAACAAACACATAGTGCTAATTTCCACAAAGTAACGACTTCTGATAAAGGACGTGGCGCTGAAAAGATGGACAATGCCATTAGTAATACCGATGCACTTTATACAGTAGAATCGAATTTACTTTTATGTAGTTTTACAGCAGATTGTGTACCTGTCATTTTTTA
The DNA here is from genome assembly GCF_056322905.1 of Lysinibacillus sp. G1-3. NCBI lineage: Bacteria > Bacillati > Bacillota > Bacilli > Caryophanales > Bacillaceae > Lysinibacillus > Lysinibacillus sp. G1-3. The sequence continues at coordinate 234,993 of NZ_JBWHYQ010000004.1, read as the reverse complement.
TAATGAAGTCAATGGACTTATTGGTGTGGTACATTCAGGATGGCAAGGAACTGTCAAGGAAGTTACATTAAAACTTTTCCAACATTTGATGGAACACGAGCATTGTAATCCTCAAGATTTTCACGTTCAAATCGGTATGGCACTCAGTCAGCAAAAGTTTGAGGTGGATACAGATGTTTATGAAAAATTCCACAATCTAGGCTATGCCGAAGACTTTATGTATTACAATGCAGAAACAAATAAATATCATATCGATAATCAACAAACTGTCAAAAAACAATGTGAGCTTGTAGGTATTCCTTCAAAGCAAATATTGATTGATTCAACGTGCACATTTCTCAGCCCAGATGGGTTTTCCTACCGCCAAGATAAAAAGGCAGGCAGACATTTAAGCTTTATTATGCGAAAAGAAAAATAATTGAAAGGGACAATCCAATTATTAATGGAGCGTCCCTTTTGTTGTATTGAAAAACTATATCTCTATCAAAAAAGGAAAAAGGATGTATCTCATAGTAGAGAAATACACCCTTTTAACATTTCATTATTTATTAACGGGACGATCTTTTCCAATTCTAAAAACATAATAGCTCATGATCACAAGAACTAAGAAAACAATTCCCACAATAAGTGAAACTCTCGTATCATCATTAATCCACATACCGATTAGCACCATTATTAAAAAGGCAATCGTTAAATAATTTGTAAATGGTGTTAAAGGCATTTTGAATGGGTGCTTAGAAAGTTGTTCACCTTTTATTTTTCTAAATCGTATTTGACTGATTAAAATAATAAACCACGGAACCATCCCTGGTAATACACTAGCACTGTATACATATACAAATAAATTTCCTGGTGCAACATAACTTAAAATAACACCGATAACCAAACCAAATAGCACACCTGCTGTACCGAAAATGGGAACACCATTTTTAGAAAGCTTCGCAAAAAATTTAGGTGCTTGTCCATTCATGGCAAGTGTATATAGCATACGTCCAGCACTATAAATTCCACTATTACAGCCTGACATCGCTGCTGTAATGACCACAAAATTAATAATACCTGCCGCAGCGGTAATTCCAACCTTTGCAAAAGTTGCAACAAACGGGCTACCGATCGTACCTAATTCATCCCACGGATAAACTGTTACAATGACAAAGATTGCACCGATATAAAATATTAAAATACGCCAAATAATACTTTGAATCGCACTCGTTATAGTTTTTTGAGGATTTTTCGCTTCCCCTGCTGTAATCCCAATGAGCTCAACACCTTGATAGGCTGCAACTACTAATGATAACGCAAAGAAGAAACCTGTCCAGCCGCCTGTAAAGAAACCTCCATGATTCCAAAGGTTCGATAATCCGATTGCCACGCCTTCATTACCAATCCCAAAGAAAATAAGCCCAAAGCCTGCAACAATCATTAAAACAATCGTTACAATTTTAATCATGGCAAACCAAAACTCAAATTCTCCAAAAGTTTTAACAGAAATAAAGTTGGCAACACCTAAAATAATCATTGCAATTAATCCCGGTATCCATGCTGGCAAATCAGGATACCAGTATTGCATATAAGTCCCTACTGCTATAATCTCTGACATCCCAACAATAACCCACTGAAACCAGTTACTCCACGCCGTTAAATAACCAGCTAATGGGTGGATATATTTATAGCCAAATGTTGCAAAGGAACCTGTACTTGGCTCCATATAAAGCATTTCTCCCATTGCTCGCATAATGAAGAAAATAAATATTCCTGCTATACCATATGCAAGGAGCACGGAAGGCCCTGTCCACTGAATGGCATTAGCAGACCCCATAAACAAACCTACGCCAATAGTACCTCCAAGAGCAATCATTTGGATATGACGTGCATCTAATCCCCTATTTAACTCTTTATTTGCCACAAATTACGCCTCTTTTCGAAGTTCTTTCTACGATGAATTATTTTATAATAATAATAAATTCTGTAGAAAAACACAATTGTATTTTTAGGAAAAACATAAATTACGGCAATACGACAAGGGTTCTGGAGGGCATTTTGAAGGTACTTTCCGTCGCTTCAGCTGTTCTATCCACGACTTTGGCTGTTCCATCCGCGATTTTGACGGTTCTATCCGTCGCCTTGACTGTTCTATCCATCACTTTGACGACTCTATCCACGACTTCGGCTGTTCTATCCGCGATTTTGACGACTCTATCCACGACTCTGGCTGTTCTATCCACGATTTTAACGGTTCTATCCGTCGCCTCGGCTGTTCTTTCCATCACTTTGACGGTTCCATCCGTCGCCTTGACTGTTCTATCCATCACTTTGACGACTCTATCCACGACTTCGGCTGTTCTATCCGCGATTTTGACGACTCTATCCACGACTCTGGCTGTTCTATCCACAACTTTGTCTGTTCTATCCACGACTTTGGCTGTTCTATCCGTCGCCTCAGCGGTTTTATCCGCTTTGGCTCCACTATCCATCACTTTTAGCAACACTGTCATCTTGGAATCAAACTTTATGTAAAAACCTATTTTATAACGTAAAAAACTCTATTCCTTCATAAAAGACGGTGAATGGAATAGAGTTAATTTTGTTATTGCAATAACGTCTGTTCTTGGAGCTTTGCAGAAAAGTATTTGCGTGCATCTGCTGTTAGAATTTGCATCAGAATAACTTCTTCTTGACGGGCAAATTCTACAAACATTCCACTTAGATTTTCATAAACATATTTGATTTTATAGCCACTATCTAAATATTGATCTACTTTTTTTATTTCCTCTGTGCTTTGTTGATGTTCTGACATGCAATCACCTCACCTTTTTTTGTGAATATCTTGGTGTTTAATTATTCAGCACCTTTTATTTCTAACAGCGGATCTGGTTGTTCAACGCTGTCATCCTCATCTGGAACAACAGTTGGAGTTGGCATTTGTTGCTGCCCAAATAGTTCATCCAAATTGTGACCAACTGTAATTCCTAAATATTTTGCATCACTTGGATCTTCAAGCTCAGCTTGAGGGTATTTTTTGAACCACCAATATTTCGCTAGTACATAATATACAAGTGCCCCTACAAAGAACCCTACTAATGAAGAATAAGTGGAGAATATATTTGCTATTGCACCACCAATAATCCAAGCAATTAAACCAGCTAAGTTAAAGCCGTTCCAATATTTAAATTGACCATCTAATTCATACAGTGCTTTTACATGCACGCGGCGCTTACGTATTAAATAATAATCAGCATATAAAATACCAACGATGGCTGTTAGAATTCCTCCGATAATTAAAAGTGCATTGACTAATACATCAAATAAACTCCAAGGCTGTGCTAGGATACCAATGATTCCTGCAATAACAACTCCAACCCAAAACGGCACTTTTGGACCACCAATATTTGAGAAGATTGTTGCCGCTGGAATAACATTTGCAGAGGTGTTAGTTGACCATTGTGCTAACACAATCATTAACAGTAAAATGCCTAAAATAAAGCCACTTGCACTTTGCTGTAATGCATTGATTGGATCAGCTGAGGCAACAGCCATATAGCAAACAGCACCAATTGTCACAATGAAAGTATTTGTAATCGGCATAACGATTAATGAACCAACGAGCTGTGTTTTATTGCGTTTGAACCAATTGCGTTCATTTTTTGGTGCTTTAAAGAAGCGTGAAAGTGAAGGCATGTCGGCTGCCAGCGTCGACCAAAAGCCCATATTTGCCATGATCACTACCATAAATGCAGTGAAGGCCGTGAAACCTGTTGTTGGCGCTTCCACCCATGTCCAAATATTTTTCCCTTGTGCAACCGCAGTATCTGCCAGTGTATAATACATCCAGCAAGAAATTAAAATAATTACTGGTGCTGCCAAATCTGCAAAGCGTTCAATAGATTTAATACCTAGTGATGTATTAAATAATTGAAGTGCTGCAAAGACAATGAAACAAATAAACCAATTATCAAAATTAAAAAGTAAATTTAAAATACCGTTTATAGCTAATGCACCGAAATAAGTGTTCAGACCGAACCAACATGCAGCCGTTACACCGCGGACAAGTGACGGAATATGTGTGCCAAATGTACCGAATGGAGCACGCATATAAACCGGGAATGATAAGCCATGTTCAATGCCTATATCACCGATTAACGTCATAAATACACCGATTAAACAAGAGCCAATCAACGTTGCTAAAATCACCATCGGCAACGGCAAGTTTATGATAGCCGAGCCACCAATTGCAAAAGCAGCTAATACAATTGCCATACCTATCCAAATTACTGCAAAACCAAATGTTCCAATATTTCTTTGTTGATGTGTCACTGGAAGTAAATCTGGGGATTTTAAATAATTCCCTTCACGTTCCATCTAATCTCTCCTTCTTTTATCAAATTTCCGTGACAACTTACATGAGGTTATTCCTTCCTTCAACGATGCTAAAGGAAGTTGGAATTTCAGTTATCTTCATTCGGCAAAGTGCACCCACCTTAGAAGGTAATGAGATGAAAACAGATATGGCTCCATTTAGTTAGTGTCCCAGCACATACGAATGAAGATTTAGCCTCCGAACACATTTACGCAAAGGCGAAATTGATTTTAGAGGTTTACTTAGATAGACTACTAATCAGAGTTTGACGTTCATTCCAAGTCATAGATGGAACTGTAGATGGACGTTCAACCATTGTAATAGCACCCTCTGCAGGACAAACGATTGAGCATAAATTACAGCCTACACAGTCCTCTTCTCGAACTTTCAGCATTGGGCGACCATCTTCTGTATATAAGTCGATACATTGATGCGATGTGTCCTCACATGCAATATGGCACTTGTTACAGTTAATGCAAACATCATTATTAATTTCAGCTACGATTTTATAATTTAAATCTAAGTCACCCCAATTAGAATATCTGGAAACTGAGCGACCTACTAAATCCATAACAGAGGCAATCCCTTTATCGTCTAAATAGTTATTGAGTCCATCAATCATATCCTCAACGATACTAAAACCGTGATGCATCGCTGCTGTACAAACTTGTACGCCCGTTGCTCCCATTAATATAAACTCAGCAGCATCTTGCCAGTTGGAAATACCACCAATACCCGAAATCGGAACATTGATTAATGGATTACGAGCACATTCTGCAACCATATTGAGTGCAATTGGTTTAACAGCAGGACCGCAATAGCCACCATGCGCACCCTTTCCTGCTACATGAGGCACTGTATTCCATGTATCTAAGTCAACACCCGCTAAGCTGTTAATCGTATTAATCATACTAATCGCATCTGCTCCACCTCTTGTGGCCGCTTCTGCTGTTACCGTTATGTCGGTAATATTTGGCGTTAGCTTCACTATTACTGGTGTTTTTGCTGCCTCTTTCACCCAATACGTTTGCTTTTCCACCAATTCAGGTACTTGACCAGAGGCAGAGCCCATTCCTCGTTCTGCCATCCCATGTGGACACCCAAAGTTAAGCTCAAGACCATCAACACCCACATCTTCGACTCGTTTAACAATCTCATGCCATTTTTCTTGCTTAGGCTCCACCATTAAGGAAGCGATTATCGCGTGATCTGGAAACCTTTTTTTCGTTTCATAAATTTCTTTTAAATTTACCTCTAGCGGACGATCCGTAATCAGTTCAATATTATTGAAGCCCGCTACTCTTTGTCCGTTAAAGCTAACTGCTGCAAAGCGTGAAGAAACATTTAGAATCGGATCTCCTAACGTTTTCCAAACAGCACCGCCCCATCCCGCTTCAAATGCGCGTTGTACCTGATAGCCTGAATTCGTTGGTGGTGCTGATGCTAGCCAAAATGGGTTCGGCGATTTGATGCCCGCTAAGTCAATGCGTAAGTCTGCCATATTAGTTCCTCCCTTATGCAATCTCACTTGGATTTCATAAAATCTGCATTCATCTCACCAACTATGGATGTGGGAGACTTTTGCTGAAAGAAGTTAAACGTTCATGGATCTTGTATGCTGCTTCTTTTCCTTGCTGTACAGCTGTTACGACCATCGCCTCGCCCTGGCCATTTCCGAAGACGACATCTCCACATGCAAATACTTTGTTATTCGAAGTTTGCATTGTCGTTTCATCAATATCGACAACGCCATTTGTATGCTGGAGCCCAAAAGCTTCAATCAGTGACACAAAACGTGTTTGCCCAATTGCCTTAATAACAGTATCCACTTCAATAATAAAATTGGAGCCTTCCACCTCTTCAGGCCTTTGTCGACCATCAGCACCCGCTTCACCGAGCTTCATTTTTACACATTCAATACCTACAACCTCACCTGACTCATTACCGACAATTTTTTTCGGTGCTGTCAGCCACTTAAACTCCACACCATCCTGCTTGGCAAATTCATATTCAAATTTGTACGCAGTCATTTCTTTTTGGGTTCTTCTGTAAAGAATTTGAACATTGTCAGCACCTAAACGCATTGCAGATGTAGCACCATCAATTGCGGTATTACCAGCACCAATGACAGCCACTCGCTTCCCAACAACATCTTTTGTAAGAGGTCCCATTTTTGTCTTTCTGACAAACTCTATCGCATCATGTACACCTTCTAAACCTTCTCCTTCAATGCCTAGATTCGGAACAGCTCCCATACCAACTGCTAAAATAATACTGTCATATTGCTCCAAGATCTCTTCAGCAGAAACATCAACGCCGACAGTTGTGTTTGTTTTGATTTCTACGCCAAGCTTTTCAATCTGTTCAATTTCCCAATCAACGACTTCATTCGGTAAACGGAACGACACTATACCATAGTTACCTAAACCGCCAGCTTTTGCTTCAGCCTCATAGATTGTGACATGATAGCCAAAACGACTAAGTTCTCGAGCAGCCGATAAACCAGCGGGACCTGCACCAATTATCGCTACCTTCTGCCCATTACTTTGCCCTTGCTTAAATAGCTGAGCATTCGTTTCCATTGCCCAATCTGTTGCATAGCGCTGTAGCTCTCCAATTTTAATAGGCTTTGTTGAGGAATTTAACACACACGCCCCTTCACATAGTTCCTCCGTTGGACAAACCCTTGCACAGCTTGCACCAATTGGATTTGCTTCTAATATAGTCGTAGCAGAGCCCTTCATATTACCAGAAGCAATTTTTTTTATGAAATTCGGTATTTGAATACTCGTTGGACAAGCTTTAATACATGGTGCATCGTAGCAATAAAGGCAGCGATTTGATTCCTCAATTGCCTCATTCTTTGTCATCCTGTTAGTCAATTCCATAAAATTACGTTTTAACTGTTGGGACATTGTATTTTCTTGATTCAGAACCATTTCTACATCCCCCTCATGTGTTCATTTTTTCCTTCATATAATGGCTCGTCACCGTAACGAGTGGTTGATTTCTGTTCCGGCTAGGCGCTTTGTTGTTGTTACGCTTTCGCACAGAAAATATCCGCTGCGCTGCAGGGTCTCGGGCCAACAGATGTTTTTTGCGCGAAAGCGTAGTGCTAACGTAGCGACAGCAGAGGATTTTGATTAAAAGCGCAGCGACAGCAACAGCACGATGTTGGTCACGAAGGCGTTTTCACAGGACGTGATGGTTTTAGCCTTCGTTCCTCTTTCGCTGATCCCCAAGGAGTCGCCAGCCTTCACTTCAATCAACCTATATACATGGCATAAACTTGAACATATGTCATCCATAACTTTTGGTAATGAGCTTTATTAATTACACTATTGAAAAAAGAGCTACATTCAACATTCACCCCACCATTAAAAAGGAAGATAGTCTTCAGTAGCTAAATGAAGATATTACGAGACCGATTGCTCTGTTCTCCACCAAAGCAATCGGTCATAAGCTAAATATTAAGTGCTTCGGCAGCAGTTGTTTTTAATGGGCGTTTTATATATTGCCCACTACCTAGTACACCAACAAATTCTTTATTTTTAATGACATATTCCCCACGAACTAGTACACTTACTGGTTCACCTGTTACTTCCCATCCTTCATATGGGTTGTAATCAACGTTCATATGATGGGTTTTAGCCGAAATTTCTCGTTTTACCTCTGGATCAAAAATAACGATATCGGCATCGGAACCGATTGCAATCGTTCCTTTTTGTGGGAATAAGCCAAATATTTTTGCTGCACTTGTGGAAATCATATCGACAAACTCATTGATAGAAATCTTTCCTTTTGCTACACCTTCTGAATATAAAATGCTGAAACGTTCTTCGATAAAAGGCCCTCCGTTAGGAATTTTTGAAAAATCATTTAATCCTAACTGTTTTTTACCTTTGAAACTAAACGAGCATTGATCAGAGCCAATTGTTTGTAGTTGTTTTGCTTTTAGAGCATTCCATAAATGATCCTGATGGTATTTCGGGCGAAGTGGTGGGGACCAAACATATTTTGCCCCTTCAAAACCAGGTTGTGCCAAAGCAGATTGATCCAAAGTTAAATATGGTGGACATGTTTCTCCGTAGACGTTATAACCCTTTTCACGGGCAGCAATGATCTCATCTACTGCCTCTTTACAAGTTACATGTACTACATAAAGGGTAGCGCCAGCAATATGGGCTAACTCTATTGCACGTTTTGTCGCTTCACCTTCTAATTCAGCTGGGCGAGTGAGCGCATGATAAATTGGCTCCTTATGACCTGCACGTCGCGCCTCTTCCACAAGCTCATCAATAACAGAACCATTTTCACAGTGCACCATAACAACAGCACCGAGGTCCTTTGCTATTTTAAAAGCTTTAAAAAGGGTGCGATCGGTTGCTTGAAATTCTTTCGCATAAGCCATAAACACCTTTACAGAAGTAATGCCCTCCTGCTCTAAAATTTGTGGCAATTCAGCTTCTGTTTCAGGCGTTAAATCACCAATCATTAAGTGGAATCCATAGTCAATAGCTGATTTCCCCTTCGCCTTGTCATGCCATTTTTCAACTGCAGCTGAAAGTTTTTCTTCGCCAGCCGTTAAGCAGAAATCCAAAATAGTAGTCGTCCCACCAAATGCCGCTGCAATGGTACCAGATTTCCAATCATCATCAGTCACAGTATTGTTAAATGGCATATCTAAATGAGTATGCGGATCAATCCCACCTGGCATCACGATCTTACCAGTAGCATCAATAATTTCTGCGCCTACTTCGGATAAATCTTTACCTATTTGAACAATTTTTCCGTTTTCAATTAAAATATCTGCCTCAAAAACATCTGCAGCTGTTGCTACTCGTCCACCTTTAATAATTTTTTTCATTCTGCCCCTCACCCTTCGTAAAATAATGGAGAATGCTCAATTAATTCATAAAACCTACTTTAATGTAACGTGTAGGTCTCCCCCATACTGAACTTTGTTTGCAGTGTCAACACGGTTTCAAGTAATACATCTGCTCCTTTCGCACAATCCTCAAACGTTGTTTCTTCTTCCTCACAATGACTCTTACCATGAATACTAGGTACGAAAATCATCGCTGATGGAACAATACTTGCCATATATTGCGCATCATGTCCCGCTCCGCTAAACATTCGATGAGCAGTATAGCCAAAGCTCTGACAAGCCATTGCCACTTCATTACAAATATGAGTATCAAAATAAACTGTATCTCTCCCCCAAAGCTTAACTGGCTTAATGTTACAGCCCATATCCTCTGTAGGAAGATGTTTCAGTATATCTTCAACTTTTTGCATAATCTCTGGTTTTTGATGACGTGAATCAATCGTAAACGTCACTTTGTTCGGTATAACGGTATGGATATTTGGAGATACATTCATTCGACCAAAAGTAAATACTAACTGTTCATCAATTTTTCCGAGTTCTTCATGTAAATACGAAATGATTTTTGAAGTTACGATCATTGGATCTTGACGCATTGTCATCGGCGTCGTTCCAGCATGATTGGACTGCCCTGTAACCGTAATTTCATAGCAAACCATTCCTAATACACCTTCAACAATCCCTATTTCAAGTTGCTTCGCCTCTAGAACAGGTCCTTGCTCAATATGCAATTCGATATAAGCAAGTGCATCCTTTAAACGATTTTCTTGATCTCCTTCATACCCACTCTCTCGCAGCGCTTCTTTGAAACTAGTGCCATTCTTGTCAACAGATTGCAGCATTTTTTCTTTTTCAAATTTAGATGAAATGACACCAGAGCTCATCATTGCTGGATCAAAACGAGCACCTTCTTCATTCGTAAAATTAACAATCATTATAGGGATATCTAGTTCAATCTCGTTTTCCTTTAACGTTCTAATGGCTTCTATAGCCGTTAAAACGCCTAATACACCATCAAACTTACCACCCTTTTCAACGGAATCTAAATGCGACCCCATAACAATTGGAGGGACATCCTTTTTCCCAGGGAGAATCGCATAAATATTACCCATATCATCGACTTTGATGTCCATTCCTAATTCATCACAACACTCACAAAAATAGTTTCTTGCGAGTACATCCTCATTCGAAAGAGACAAACGAGTTACGCCACCATTTTCGGTAGCTCCAAATTGACTAAATTGTTCAATTAACTCTTGCAATCGTCTACTATTACACTTATACATATGCAATTCCTCTCTTTCACAGTAGTTATTCACATTCTATAAAAGATAAAAATTATGAGATATAGCTAGCAAACTAAAAAAATATGTGCATCTGCACATAATATATGGTAAGTTATGTTCATAATAAGGGGGGAATAAATGGGGACAATTCGCAAAATTGTAGAGGGAGTTCAATTCCCAATGCTAACATTAGTAGCTGGACATAACGGAACGTATCGAAGAGTTACAGGGATTAACGTAGTAGAAAGCATCGATTTAATTATGTTTTGTAGACCTAATGAATTAGTCGTTACTACAGGTATTAATTTATCTTCTGGGGGAGATTCCTTAGAGCAGCTTGTAAAACTAGCGTTCTCTAAAAAGGTAGCAGGTTTTATCATTAATACTGGTCCATACATTCCAAAAATACCAGATTCAGTCATATCTTTTGCTAACGAATATGATTTCCCTATTTTTCTCATGCCATGGAATTATCGAATAGCCGATCTATTAAAAACAACATTTCAATTTATTGCTAATCACCATCAAGAGCTGTCTATCGAAGAAAAGGTTCTTTATAACTTACTTTTTCACTACAAACAAAACGCCAACTATATTAAGGATCAATTAGCACTACTAGGATTTCCACAAAGTAGAGAACTAGCCATCATTTCATGTACAACACATAGTGTACAAGCTAACATTGACCGTTACGAGGTCATGATCCAATTTGCATTTCAAAATAGATATAAACGCTTCTTAAAACTAAAGCATAAAAATCACCTCATCTTTTTAATCGACAAAGCACAAATCAATACACCTAATACTCCCTTCTCAAAAATTGTTGAAGAAATTTACGACAAAATTACACAAAAAAATGGTTACTTAGATATTATCATTGGTAAAGGAAATTTTCATAAAGAGCTTGAAAATGTTCGCAAAAGCTATGATGAGTCATTAACAGTAATCCAATTAGCAAAGCTTCATAACAACCGCTTCCTATATAAATATAAAGAAATTGGTGCCTATAAAATTATTATGGCTGTGCAAAATCAAACATTGATCAAATCATATAGCCAAGATATTTTAGGTCAGCTTTATCGCTATGATGAATTGCATAACACAGATTACGTACAATTTTTACGCATTTTTCTCGAGGAGAATGGTAGTACTCGTAGGATAAGTGAACGACAATTTATTCATCGCAACACAGTACTTTATAAACTAAAAAAAATAGAGACTCTTTTAGATATGGACCTAAGTAATCCATTTACAAAAACAAATCTCTATATCGCATTTTTGATTGAAGATATATTGGCACACCAATAAATAGTCAGCAAAAGACTTCCTTTTTGAGCAATCCATCGCCTAGTCCTTCGCCTTTCTAAGTAATAGCTAATATCCCCTTCACTGCCCTTCATAACCACGAACAAAAAAACCCCCGTAAAAATTAGATTGATGTCTAACTTTTACGGGCAGTTCACATTGTTCATAAGTTTTTTGGAGTAATATCATTAAACTAGGAGTTATTTTCTGTTATGGTGTTTATTTTTGCTATGTGAATCCTTTTTTTCTTCTTTTAGCACATCCGTTGTGTTGAATGCAGTAAAATCTTCTTCTTCACCAATCTCCATGCCATAGCTTGGATTCCTGTCTATGCGCGTATGAGGATCAAGGTCTTCATCCTCATCAAATCGCATAATTAGAATCGGAATAGATATTAGCCCTGCTAACCCGATAATAGCATAAATCCATCGAGACAATACTGCTGTTTGTCCACCGAATAAATAGGCAACTAAATCAATTCTAAAGAATCCAATAAGTCCCCAGTTGATTGCTCCAATAATGACTAACACTAGAGCGACTCTATATACTACGCTCACGTTTACACCTCCCTTATTTGTAAATATGAAGCCAGTTATACACTTGAAGTTCATTCTTCACATGTATGAAAAGCGTCGTTATTGCAAAAAAACTGTCATAACAAGCGAGAAAATAACAAATACTTATTGTAATTAAAACGCTCATTTTGACGGTCTTATTTTTAGCAATAACCGTTGTTTTATACAAAGTGCGTAGCAGGCTACAAACAAAAGGGATGCTAGTGAATCATATATAATAAATTGCTTTTTAAGGCTTAGCAGCATAACTAAATCCCACGTATTACCTATATATAAAAGCTCTTCAGCTGAATGTAGTTCATTGAATTCCTGAATTTTTCGTGTTCATTCTTGCTCTTATGGTCTTTGATAATCAAGGAATTCTAACCAATCTATCTTCCTTCGGTACCAATTCATTTAATTTTTTATTTTAAACCTTTATTTAGCACTTAAAAATCCTAAATATAGAATAAAGTGTGATATATTTACATAACACTCTATTTTTACAGCACTCTATTTAACTTTTCATCAGCATCCTTACAAATGACTGAAGAAAGGGATTGAGATAGGAGAAAGATTGAATGATGAAAAATAAAATTAAGAAAACCAAGCTGTTATTTTATTTTTTTATCGTACTTATATTTACTTTTACACAATTCAGCTTACCAGGTCATGCTGAAGAACGATCTGAACCTATTATATTAGGAAAACATTATGATATTTTTCGTGACCCTTCAAAAAAAATTACAATAGAAGATTTATTAAGTGGGACATATAACAAATCATTTGTCGCTAGTAAGGACGATTATGTATTTTTGGGGCATACGAATGATACAATTTGGCTTCGATTGGATACTGAAAAAATACTAAAAGATAAACAGAAGTCTTACTGGTTAGAGGTAACAGACAAACTAGATAGCATTGAAATGTATTTAGTGAAAGAAGATGGCTCCTATCGTGTTCAAAAAAGAGGAATATCAAATGTGGACGATCAAAACATTCATTATCGTTCGAATTTATTTCAAGTCCAAGAACCTTCCGTCAAAGAAATTTATTTAAAATTAGATGGAGAATTACCATTAAGTTCAATTTCTTTTCTTTTTGCAACGGATAGCTTCATCAATAAGATTATTGACTATAAATATTTAACAGGAATGTTTTATGGTTTCTTATTCGCTTTATTAATTTACAATTTATTTTTATTCTTTTCGTTAAAAGAAAGGGCTTACTTTTACTATGTTTTGTATATTTTTAGTTTTATCCTCTATCAGGCTACATTGAATTCTTTAGATGTTGAGCTATTAGGACAATTTTTGCCTAAATTGTTTTTTATAAAATCCTCCGCTATAAGTGGGAATCTTTTACTTTTGTTTATGATTCTATTTTGTAAAGAGTTTCTTGAACTTAAAAAATATTTACCTCGATTCCACAATTTCGGAAATTTACTATTATGGGGCACTGTACTTTCTTTAATTGCTTCATTCATTATCCCTGATGTGGCAATTACTAATAATGTCACAATTATTTTGGCTGTAGTTGTCTTTATTTTCCTTTGGTTATCAGGAATTTTTGTATTGTTAAAAGGTCAGAAAATGGCTAGATATTATATGGTAGGTTGGACTGTTTTACTTGGTTCTATCATTGTGCAAGCATTGGCTTTTTTAAGTATAATTCCATTCCATCCAGTTATATTTGAGGAAGTTCCTGCAGTTGGTGCTATTTTTGAATCTATATTTTTGTCATTAGCATTAGGTGATAAAATCAATATTATTAAAAAAGAGACTCAGGAAATACAACAAATACTAAATGAATCACTCGAATATAAAGTTAAAGAACGAACACAGGAGCTAGAAAATGCTAAACTTGAGCTTGAAAAATTAGCAAATACCGATCGACTTACTCAAGTTCCAAATCGTGTAAGGTTAGATTACGTGTTAGAAGAAGCATTTGAACAAGCTCAACATCATGAGACCACGTTTTCTATTATTCTTCTAGATATTGATTATTTTAAAGAAGTCAATGATGAGTTTGGCCATCAAGTAGGAGACTTAGTTTTAATGAACGTAGCCCAGATGTTACAAAATACGATTCGAGAGCAAGATACTGTCGGAAGATGGGGTGGTGAGGAGTTTTTAGTTATTTGCCCTCAAACTACACTCGATGAGGCTGTTAAGATTTCTGAAAAAATTCGTCAACAATTAGAAAATTATCAATTCCCTATTGTGCAGCGAAAAACTAGTAGCTTTGGCGTAACTAGCTATGTAAATGGAGATACACGAAATACATTATTATCAAGATGTGATAAAGCGTTATATCAAGCAAAAGAACAAGGCAGAAACTGTGTTGAATTTTTAATAGATGATGTCAATGATAAGATTTCTTGTACGTAATAGATCACTCATTATGAGTGGTCTATTTATTTAACTAAAGAACTTCACTACATTGAATAACAATATTTCACTTCACACTGACATTGGTCCAGATACCAATTGAAGTGTATATGTAATCGCAATTTTAGGCGCAATACAATATCGACCTTTGCAAAAATTCCAAACCTGTGTCTTAGTCTAAGCCATTTCATTGATTGAACATAGCCTATACTATATCAATTGAAGGGAGTTATAAAAATGGTAAATCCAATGCGTTTTAATGACGGACGTCGATTTTCCCCAGGCATGGGCCCATTTTTCCCAGGCAGAGGCCCATTCTTCCCAGGAAGACCGTTTTTTCCTGTTAGCCCATTTTTTCCAGTAAGCCCGTTTTTCCCAATAAGCCCATTTTTCCCGTTTGGGAGACCGTTTTTCCCCGGCTTTAGACCTGGTTTCCGTAGATGGTAGGAATCCTTTTTTGAACTACCGGTTTATTAGACAAAAATTTAAAACAAAGCTATAGAACTAGACTTTGTAAAAGCCCAAGAGAAGATACAAAAGATTCTATAGCAATTATTAGTGGAAAGATCAATAACATTACTGATGAAGGTATGATGATTACGGGATGTCTAGTCCTTTCGGCAGACCAAAGAAGTTTTATAACAGCAACTAGCCCCCGCAAACGTCGAGGGCTTTTTTAATGAGTAAATCTTATTCTCTGCTTGCAGACTATAGAGCTCAGAATCTCTGTTTTCTACTTTATATCCGCTCGAGTCACCTGGCTTTTACTTTCTTCAAAATTCGCTCAGGTAGCCTTTCTTTCGGGATAAATCCCACCAAAAAAATCCCTTTTAGCAAAACTACTAAAAGGGATTTCAACTATTTCTGCCAATTATTAAGTTCCTTTAACAACTCCGGTAGCTGCAATTTCTTCACATCAATCGGTGGTAATGCCTTAACAAATTCCTTGCCGTACGACTTTGTTGAAATACGGCGGTCCAAAACTATAAAGGCTCCTTTATCCTGTGATGAACGGATTAAACGACCAAAGCCCTGTTTAAAACGCATGATGGCTTCTGGTAATGAAAGCTCATTGAAAGAATTGCGACCTTGTGCGGTAATATGTTTTGCTCGCGCTTTAAATACAGGCTCTTCCGGTGAGGAGAATGGCAGGCGTACAACGATCACCGATGCAAGAGCATCACCCGGAACGTCTACACCCTCCCAGAAGCTGTTTGTACCAAAAAGAACGGCATGGCTAAACTTTTGGAATGATTTCAGAATTCGCATACGGCTACCACCCGTAACTCCTTGTGCAAAGAGCATATAGTCATCAAGGAGTTCACTATCTTGAATAAGCTCCACTGTTTTTCGAAGCATGTCCTGAGCGGTAAATAGGACAAAGCAACGTCCTTCAGTCATTCTCACGGTACGTGTAATTGCATGAGCGACCGCTTCAATATATTCGTCCTGAGTCACATGTTGAATTTCAGGCATATCGGTGACAATAAATGCCTTCGCACCTGCATAATAGGATGGTGGTGCTTGGAGCTTTATTACTTGCACACTATTAGAAATACCAAGTTGACTCGTTACAAAACGCTCATTACCTGGCACCGTTAAAGTACCTGAAGTCCACACAATACTTGCCTGCTTACGAAGAGGCGTAAGTACTTTTTCAATGATAGATGTGACATTAACAGGCTTCTTATAGACGTGTAAGCTGCCAGGAACGCTCCTTACATCAAATTCTAGCCAAACTGAATTATCATCCTGTGACGATAGAAAAATTTCTTCCCATTCCGCGATTTTTACTTTTAATTCACGAATCCAATAATGCCAATCAGATAAAATAAAGAGCTCATTTTTATCTAATTGCTCAATATTATTTTCAAAGGCCTGCCCTACTTCTGTAGCAAGATCAAGCCATTGCTGTGTAAGCTTACTCACTTGTAGAAGCGGTTCTTTTGCTAGTGTTACATCCTCTAAAAACAAAGTACATTTACTACTAACTTGCTTCCCTTTTATTTGTTGCTGCATTTTTTGTACAGCCCGTTGCATAGTTTCATCGAATGTCCGTTGTAGACGTATAAATTGTGCATCTAGTCGCTGCAAACTTTGCATAGAAACACGGTGTTTTTTCTTAGCGGCCTGACTAAATTGCTGGAACAAAGCAGTTTCCTCCATCGTTCCGATTTGGCCGAAAATGTACTTCCACTGCGTATAGGAGAAGACAACTTCATCTTGCTGCATAGCAGATTGTATAAATTGATGTGCTTCGTCAATGATCCATCCGTCAATTTGTGTAAATATTGGTGTTTGACGGACTAAATCACTGAGTACCATAGAATGATTCGTTACAATACAATCAGCAAATTCACTATTTTTTAACGCTTGCTCATAAAAATCAAAGCCCTTTGAAGGTTTTTCATCAGGCATTTTACGGATTTTCTCTAAAAATAGTTGCCCGCCCCCTGATACATTGAGCTCACTTAGCACACCTGTTTCAGTTTTAGTCAGCCAGACAAGAATTTGCAAAATCGTAAATGTATCATCATAAGTTTCATCAGCATATGCCATACATTGCTCAAAGCGTGCAACATCAATATAATGCTGCATTCCCTTAAGCACAGCGATATTTACTTTAGTGCCAAGGATTTTTTCAATCTTTGGTAGCTCTTCCTCAACAAGTTGCTCCTGCAAGTGTGACGTATATGTGCTAATTGCAATTTTTTTATCGACTGCTCGAGCATACAAAATCGCTGGAAGTAGATAGCCTGCTGTTTTACCAATACCTGTTGAGGCCTCTATAACGCATTCCCTTTTGTCATTGAGCGCTTGCCAAATCGTGTCCATCATCTCGAATTGCGCTGGTCGTTGCTCAAAATTCGACATGGCTTTTGTCATTAATGCAGTTTTGTCCGCTGCTGTTTGTGGATATGATACAACCTCCGCATGATTTGTATACTTTTTTCGTCCATCACAAATAGCCAAATTGCGGTAGTAGGAGACATTCTCATTAGCAGTTACATGCTGTCGTTTAATTTGAAGAGCCTCGAAGAAAAGCTGAGATAAATTTGACTTCAATCTGAATGAACGTTTATGCATTTGTTCTAGGGTTAGCTGAGGGAGACCGAGTAACTCCTTCCAGCATCGTTTAAAGAGCTCCGCTGTTGCACGGGCATCGTCATCTGCTCGGTGTGCATTTGTAAGCTCTATATTTAAATCTGCCGCTAAATCACCTAACTTAAAGCTGAGTGACATTGGGAACAAAATTTTGGCAAGCTCAACAGTGTCCATCTTTTTACCCTGCCATTTTGATAAACCCGCACGCTTGAACTCTGCTTGTAAAAAGGATAAGTCAAAATCTGCATTATGTGCGACGAATACACAATCGGCAAGCAGTTCATATATGTAGTCGGCATGTGCCTCAAACGGCAAGGCATCCTTTACATCCTCATCCGTAATATGCGTTAAATCCTGAATGAAAATTGGAATAGCTTTACCTGGATAAATAAACTTCGTATACGTTTGTTCAATTTCCCAATCTTTCATAATAACAATTGCTATTTGAATCATTCGGTCCCCATTTGCCGGTGAATGACCGGTCGTCTCTAAATCAACAATTGCATACTTTTGACTTTCCATCATACATCTCAACTCACAGTTCACATTAGATAGATGAATTTTATCACATATTTGGCTCAGCGGCATCCCTTCACCACTGTTGATTGTTCATAAAAAAAGACTTCTGAACGATTATCAGGATTCACAGTAAGAATTTTCAAATTAATTCATAAGATGTGCCCATCACCATAGCGTGTAGTTGATTTCCGTTCAGACTGGCATCTTCCTGTGGACGTCCGATGAGCCACTTCACTCCAATAAACTTCAGAAATGAAACAAATTTTCGCATATGAAAATATAGAACAATATCAAAATAATATACAACCAACTCCATTTTTTATTGAAAAATTAGAGAATTATCGTCAACTATTAGAAAAAGAATATGACCTCCATGATATCCCTAAGGCGATTGTATGGACTTCAGAAGAAATTGCGACAAACATCTTTTCAGCTGTACCTATTCCTGCTTATACAAAAAAAGATATTATCTATATGAACCCGAATGAACCCGAACCTTGAGAGTTGGAGACAGTTATTTTTAAGACAATTAGAAGGTCTACAACACGTTGAAATTGAGGAATACTATAAAACGATTAGCAATGATCATATTTTTTGCATTTTAGCCCATGAACTAACACATCATTCGGATTTATTTCTCGATGAATTTGATGATGATCGACTGGATAGCATTTGGTTTGAAGAAGGGATGTGCGAATATTTATCAAAAAAATTAACTCTCATTGAAAATCAATTCGATGAAATTGCCAAGAAAGAATTAGAATTGATTCATTTGTTTAAAGATAAATACGGTAAACATTTATTAGATGATTTGGTACTGCTAGTTATGAAGCAAAAAATTTAACGAGTATTATGTATGACTACTGGCGTAGCTTCCAAACCATCAAATACTTAGTTGAGGAACGTTCAAATAACAATATACATCTTGTATTTGAAGTCTATCATCGCTGGCACAAAGAAGGTAGGAAGGTATCGTTAACGCATTATTTTAATTTGGACAACTTTCTAAATTCTCTAGAGTGTTCATAGGAAATCAATGAAACACAGATTTTTTCATTTCAAATCTATGATACGCCTTTTCTTTAACATTTTTTGACATAATAAAAAGTGTACATCACCTAATTATGCCTCGGCATAATGGCGTCCGAAGGCTTTAATTTAGTAATGTACACTTTCAAATTTGATGCATTCAATCATCTTATAAAAAAATTATCTTTAAAGTTTCAGTTTCAAAGAAGTAGCCACTTTTATCACACTACATCACTGTTGCTTCTGGCTCAAAGGCAATCATTTCTTTAATTGAATTACCCTCGCCCATAATAGCTACTGTTGGCTTATGATCTTTTGCCTCTTCGTTATCTACATACACGTAAGAAATAATAATTACAATATCTCCACGTTGTACTAGGCGCGCTGCTGCTCCGTTCACACAAATAACGCCTGATCCACGTTCCCCTGCAATAATATACGTTTCAAAGCGTGCGCCATTATTGTTATTAACGATATGCACCTTTTCGTTTGGTAGCATTCCTACTGCATCTAAAATATCCTCATCAATCGTAATAGAACCAACATAGTTTAAATCTGCTTGTGTCACTGTAGCTCGGTGGATTTTACTGTTCATCATCATTCGTAACATTTTACAATCCTTCTTTCACATTAAAGATACAATTATCAATTAAACGAGTTTTACCAATATAGACGGCTGCCGCTATAAGCACTTGCTCCGTTTTAGGAAATGCGGGTGTTAAATCTGGATACGCTAACAGTTCAATATAGTCAATTTCCCCATGTGTACGTGCTGTAATGTGTGCCTTTGCTATAGCAAGCGCACTCGCTGCATCACCATTTGCTAAAAAGCTATTACGAGCAAGCTGTAGCGCTTCATTAATGGCGGGTGCCTCAAGACGCTCCACTTCACTTAAATACACATTACGAGATGATTTCGCTAAACCGTCCTCCTCACGTACAATGGGTACTACTCGCATTTCCAAAGGGAAATTAAAATCGCGTACCATCGTCGCAATAATTGCCACCTGCTGTGCATCTTTTTGTCCGAAATAAGCTCGTGTCGGCTGTGCTAAGTGAAATAATTTTGCTACAACCTGTAAAACGCCATCAAAATGTCCTGGACGACTCGCCCCACAAAGAATGGTTGCCTGTTCACCCGCATGTATACGAATACCGCCATCATGAGGATACATTTCTTCCACACTCGGTGCGAAAACAATATCTACACCGACAGACTCTGCTAAAGCAGTATCGCGTGGCAAATCACGCGGATAACTTTCAAAGTCTTCGTTTGGTCCAAATTGAGTTGGGTTGACAAATATACTCATGACGACTAAATCATTTTCGTCGCGAGCTGTTTTTGCAAGGGTTAAATGGCCCTCATGTAAATAGCCCATCGTTGGCACGAGTCCAATTGTTTTTTGAGCTTGTTTTGCTGCTTGAATTTCTATAGTTAGCGCTTGGATAGTAGTGACGACTTTCATTACTTTACGCCTCCGTATAACTGGTCCAATGTTTCTTCTTTCATCGTAAAGAAATGCTTCGGTGCAGGGAATGTACCCGCCTTTACAGCTTCTACGTAACTAGCAATTCCATGGCTTGCTTCTTGGCCCATATTCGAAAACTGTTCCACAAATTTTGGTACATGATGTGAACCATAGCTTAACATGTCATGATAAACCAATACTTGTCCATCAGCCTCCACTCCAGCTCCAATACCGATCGTTGGAATAATAAGATTAGCGGATACCATCTCTGTTAGCTGATGCGGAATACATTCTAAGACGACAGCACACGCTCCAGCCTCTTGACATTTTTTTGCATCTTCAATGAGTTTCGTTGCCTGTTCGGCTGTTTTACCTTGAACCTTGTATCCGCCAAGCACGCCTGCTGATTGAGGTAGTAAACCTAAATGAGCAACCACTGGAATGCCAGCTGACGTTAATTTACGAATTGCTGGTAGAACATCGTCTGCTCCCTCTAACTTTAGTGCATCTGCTCCTGTTTCTTGCATCATGGATACAGCCGTTTTCAACGTCTCATGTACATCACCATGGTATGAACCAAATGGCATATCAACAACAACAAACGTATCCTTTGCGCCTCGGCGCACTGCTTTTGCATGATGGACCATGTCTGCTACTGTTACTGGCATTGTAGAATCATAGCCTAGTACTACCATACCTAGTGAGTCTCCCACTAGAATCATATCGACATTTGCTTCCTCGGCAAATTTTGCAGCAGGATAATCATATGCCGTCAGCATAACGATTTTCTCCCCTGCTACCTTCATCTTTAAAAAATCTGAAGTTGTTTTCATCATGTAGTCCTCCTTTTTTTAAGGAAAGAAAACAGAAAAACCCTTCTGTTCTTTAAATAGACAGAAGGGTAGTGTTTCGTTCGTTATCAAAAATCACCTCTAATTCTTGAATAGAGGCTATAACTTAATAAAAGAATCGTAATCAAATCTCATTATGAGAATTGCCCATTCCATTGAATTAAGTTACATTTTTGAACGCTTGTTTTCTTCCGTCCCTGTCATTAAAAGATCAAGGCAGATATTTATTATCAATTATGCCCCGGCATAATTGCGTCCGGAATCGGCTTTGTGCTTAGGCCTGCACGATGCAGGTCAGTTAGCCGTTATCGCATGGATGCGATGATTTTAGGCTAACATCCCCTAAGAACTCCTTTCCGATTCCGTGACAACCGCCGGAGGCTTTACCTTCTTTCAGCGGGTGTTTTTGAACACCTGCTGAAAGAAGGTAAATTGTTCTAACGTTTTGAAGGTGCCGTTCACAAAAGGATACTGCCCTTCGCACATACTATAACAGATTCCCCTAGTAATCTTCAAATATTATTTTCTAATAATTACGATCAATCAATAGTACCAAATTCAAACCATTCGTTTCTGAAAGTTTGATTTTCGATAAACTTCAAATACCGTAAATAGGAACAGGGCAAATAAAAATGTGAATAAACCAGATGATACATGTGTAACCGGTACAAAGACAACCCAAAATGAATTAATTAAAGCGTGGAAAATAATACAGAGAAAAATACTTTTAGTGGATAGGTAAATGATTGTTAATAAAAAAGATAGCGCTAAAGATGTTAAAGAAAACCAAAGGAAGTTCATGTTTATTTGGTTTGATCCAAGAACAAACCATAATGGCAAATGCCAGACTGCCCAAATAATACCCACAATAATTGTACTCGTGAAGGGAGACCATCTTTTTTGTAATGTCGGCTGTAAAAAACCACGCCAGCCAATCTCTTCCAATCCTCCTCCGATAATCATGATTGGGAATTCAAGTAAGACCAGATACATTGGATTCTCCATAGTTGCTCCGCCCCAGAGAGTTGGTAAAAAACAAGCTACAAATGCTAATCCGATTGCAAATATGTACCAAGATACAGGATGCTTAGGATTTTTCACATTATGGATAAATGATTTGAACTCTTCTTTAGTTGAATATTTCTTTTTCAACCAAATCTCACAAATTGCCGGAGTAATTCCGCCTAGAATAAATAAAAGCATTGATGTTGCATTTCCAAACTTCAGCAAATTTAGTTGCGTTAATAACGCTAAACTGCCCCATATTATCCAAGACGTTGCAAAGGTATAAAATAGAAATCTTCTAACCTCTATTGCCAACTTTAATCCTCCCCTTCTCTTGTACCCAATAGTAATAATACGGATTTGCAAAGTGTATTCATCAAACGAATCTCATCCAACTGCACTTGATCATTCGAGAACACCCCATAACATTTTTGCAAGACAACGTCCCTCACAATGCCATCAATGGACGTCATTACAAAAGTAGATAGATCCTTTATCGATATCTCAAGCTGAAAACATCCTGAAGAAATACCCTTTTGGATTGAATGAAAAATTTGTTGCATCAAATATTGCCCACTTTCATTCTCATAAATGTTCGATAAAATTTTCTTTTCTCTATCTGGTTTGTTAGCAAATAAAATCGTAAGCTCAAATTGAATTTTGCCAACTGTTGATATATTTTCCTTCATGTACTCTCCAAGAAAATTAAATAACTTAATGATTGTCTTTGTGGGAGAATTACTCGTATCCATAATTTCATCGATAATATGTTTATAGTCTGCATTAATATTTACATGATTAATAACCTCAATAAGTATTTCATCTAAGTCTGAATAATAACGATAGATCCCACCCTGACTTACTCCTGACGCTTTAATAATATCCCTCATCGAAATGTCATAAAGTGGCTTAACTTTACATACTGCTATAGCTGCTTCTAAAATGCTGTTTTTCTTTTCCTGCACATATTCATGGCTTACCTTTGGCATTATCTTTACCTCCAAAAATTTAAAATGACACTATTGTCATTTTTATCATACTTAACATACCTTTTATTGTCAATTAAAAAATGACACTATTATCATCTTTATTTTCCGCTTGAACTTTTTAACTTCTTTCAGCAAATGTATAAACATCCGCTGAAAGAAGTTAAAGCCTCGGATGTCACGGAAATCGGAAGGAAGTTCTTGTGCAGGCACAAAGCCGATTTCCGACGCAATTATTCCGAGGCATTATTGATTAAAATTTGACAATCCAACGTGATATGTAATATACTTCCACCATACTATACAGCATATAATATAAAATCTTGTATAGGTATAACATTGTGAGGTGAGAAAAGATGACATTTCAGCTTGGCTCAGCTTTACTTGACGCTTGTGTACTTGCCATCGTCGATAAAGAGGATGCATACGGCTACTCGTTAACACAGCAGATACAATCTGTAATGGATATATCAGAATCTACGCTGTACCCTGTATTACGTCGTTTACAAAAAGCAGATTGCTTAACAACCTACGATCAGCCCTACCAAGGGAGGAATAGACGCTATTACCAAATTACTGAACAAGGTCGGATACGATTACTGGAGCTATTAAAAGAATGGCAAAAGTATAAAGAGATGGTTGATTGTGTACTTATAGGAGGGAAATATGATGAATAGAGCTAGCTTTCTGAAAAAGCTACGGGGGAAATTACAACGTCTTCCAGCGCATGAGATTGATATTGCGCTTGCCTATTATGAGGAATATTTCGATGAAGCAGGAGAAGAAAACGAACAGAAGGTCATTCAACAGCTAGGTTCTCCTTCTCATGTTGCATCACAAATAATGACGGATTATGCATTAAAAGATTTAGAAACAACTTCAACTTCGACTAAGAAAAATATATCTGCGATTTGGATTATCATTCTAGCAATATTATCTGCCCCACTTTCATTACCATTACTTGCAGTTGCTATAGCACTTATTTTTTCATTTGGAGCAGTTATATTTAGCGTTATCATTGCGATTATTGCAATTGTATTAAGTATCTTTTTTGGTGGAATCGTTGCACTTATTTCAGGCTTCTTCATTTTAACTCAGCACTGGCCGACAGCGATTCTCTTTATGGGGGTTGGCTTTATTGTAACTGGTCTCGGTATCCTGCTATTCCCAATTTTTGCTCGTTTGATCAAAACAATCGTTGTTGTTTGTGTTGAAGTATTAGGTAAACTATTCCATAAAATAACGAAGAAGCGGAAGGAGGGATACTAATGACGTCTCGACATACCCATATCGCCATTACTATGATTGCTTTCGGTATACTGCTAGCTCTCGTCGGTTATTTCTCTGGTGGAAAATGGAGTTTTGAGTTAACTGATGAAGGCATTCAATTGCCAGAAAACAATACACTAGTAAATAATTCCTATAAACTAGATGATTTCACTAACATCAATGTTATCAATCACTATGGAGATGTTGAAATTGTTACTAGTGATCGTTTTGCATTAGAAACAAATGTTATTAAAAATGATGATGTGACGTACAGTGTTAAAGATCATACATTAACTGTTGAAACAAAGAATCAGAAAAAGAAATTACAATTCGGATTTGGTAGCTTCAGAACTCCTTCCATCAAAATCTATGTTCCTTCAGATGTAAAATTGAAAAACGTCGTCCTTAATAGTAATTTCGGGGATACAACCATTCGGGGTCTAAACTATCAGGAGTTAACTATAATTGAAGATTTCGGGGACATTATAATTAAAGACACTACTGGTGATAAAACAGAGATTACACAATCTTTTGGTGATATAAAGCTACAACAATTTTCAAGTAATGGCTTCGTTGTCGAAAGTGAACATGGTGATATTAACATAGATGGTACATTAAATGGTCAATCCACTATTACGTCTAACTTTGGAGATACTACGCTTCGCTTACAAAATAAAAAAGATGAGCTTGGCTATGAATTACAAACTGACTTCGGGGATCTTACAGTTGATAAGAAGGAACAAAACAGCAAAGTATTACAATCTTTTAAAGGTGATAACCAGTTAAAAGTAACTGTTTCTCATGGTGACTTACAGTTAAAGTTGAAATAAAGTTGACTACAAGATTCATCTATTTTAGGTATTAGAGTGAGTTCCTCTTTTTCAGCGGGTGTCCAAACACCCGCTGAAAAGTAGTTTAAATCCGCATTCATCTCACCATCTTTAGAGGTGAGAGACTTCTGTAACTGCCGAAAACATTTGTAGCTGACATTTCACTTTCGCTACGAACACACTTGTAGCTGACATTTCACTTTCGCTACGAACACACTTGTAGCTGGCGTTTCACTTTCGCTACGAACACACTTGCTGAAAGAAGTTAAACATACGACTCCTCCACTTTCATACTCCCTTTCATCCCCCTTTATAATAAAACCTATTCCAGTAAATAATTTGTGGGTTACATCTTCGATAATTTCAATTTGTACATATTCATTTTTCATTTTTTCCGCTTCCTGAATATAAATGCTAATTTAACTATGTACATGCCTGCTTGAACAAAGATGTACAAAAATTGCTCATCCATTTCATACTATTACTGAGGTGTTAGTATACATATTCTATTAGAGATTCGTCTTGAACTACCCACCACTTATCCAAAACTTGGCTTAGGCAATTCCTACGAATACCAGTGTATCCACTTGTTATTGAGTAGGCCAAACCTGTAGTAAATATTTTGAACGTTTACGTGACTTCCACTACACTGTAACTCGGGCGTTTTTACAGGATGTGAAGGTCTTAGCCTGTGTTCCTCTTGCTCAGAGGACGTTTGGGCACCTGCTGAAAAGTAACTGACGTTTCACTTTCGCTACTAAAACATTTGCTGAAAGGGGTTAAAATGAAATTGAAAGAGGAGGGTTCATGATATGTCGCAAACCATCATTCCTAGAGCAGCTGTGCGCGGGACAGCTTCTGGCGTTATCTTCATGGCATTTTTCGGTACTCTGTGGGCAGGAATTGGAATTAGAGGAATGCAGGGCTGGGGATTTCTCTGGCTGTTGATCTTATCCTTGTTAGTTGGTGTTGTACTGCTTGTTGGAGGAATCGTATTGATAATGAAATCTAAAAGATTATCAAACGAGATGATGGGAGAGGATTCCCATCGTTGGAAACGAAAAAATAAGTGGTTTGGTATTATTTTCGGTTTAGAAGGCGTTTTGATAGCCATTGCCGCCGTAATTTGTCAATCTACTAATCACTTGGATTTGTTTGTTCCTGTTATGGCTCTCATTGTTGGTGCTCATTTCTTTCCCCTAGCCCACCTTTTCCAGGTCAATCTCTATTATATTTCGGGTTCATTTCTTTGCCTGCAATCGGCAATCACATTGTTTACTTTACCTGTAAGAGTTACCTGGGGAGATCACCAAATTATGGTCTGGTGGACATCTGTGGGTTTTAGCTCAGCTCTAATATTATGGGGGACCGGGGTAGTAGTTTGGATTACCGGCCATAGATTACTGATCAGGGCTGGGAATAATGGATCCAAAGTAGCTTAGACCAAAGGCTTGGACAGAATTCCTCACTCCTAAAAGCAGTACAACATCCATAAATATTTCCTTCCTTGACCATTTTGTTTTTCTATACCTAGAAGGTAGAATTATACCCTTGTAATAATACCTTTTTAGTAAGAATTTTATATGATTACCCCTTGTATTATTAATTAATTCCCATTAATTGTATAACAGTCATGCTACTATGTAGTGCTAAATTTTTTGTAAGTTAAAGAGGAATCAAAGATGAACCGGGTCAGAAACGTCCGTAATCATTGGAAATAAAGTGCGACTTTCGAGGTGATCAATATGAAGATTAGAAAAGCAAACATTCAAGACGCTCAAAGTATTGGAAAAGTACATGTTGACAGTTGGCGAACAACTTATAAAGGCATTTTGCCAGATGATTTTTTGAATAGATTATCTTACGAGCAGCGAACAGAGCTATGGAAGAATAATATTTCAGATGCTACAAAATATGTATTGGTAGCTGAAAATGAACAAGGAGAAATAATCGGCTTTGCAACTAGTGGTACACGAAAGAGAAATTCAGTAGTAAATTCAACTGATTTAACTTCTATATATCTTTTAGAAGAATATCACGGAAAGGGCATCGGGAAACAACTACTCAAAGAAATATTCACCTATTTTAATCAAAAAGGATACGAAAAAGTATTTGTCGAAGTATTAGCAGAAAATAAAACACGTTATTTCTATGAATATTATGGTGCACAATATGTAAATAACATCGAAGTAAAAATTGGCGGAAAAATAGTAGAAGAACTTATTTATGTATGGAATGATATTGATAAATTAATAGAAAAAATAAAATAAGCGTTTTTGGGAGGCATGTAATGAAAACTATAGCGGGAACGATCTCTTTATCCGTCTCTTTTACATTATTCATTTACTTGTTCGGGCTAAAAATGGAGCATTCAGTTAAATATGACTCTGGGTTGTTTTTTCTTCCAATAATTTTACTAATACTTTCTCTGTTCTTCTTTAGACAAGACTACAAACGAGAAAAAAATATATAGAACTAAATGTATTCGAAAAATATGAAAGAACGTATACTTTCAGATTCGAAAATATACGTTCTTGCTAGATAAGTGAATGCACATTGTAGTTTATGTTCCTATAAAATTCTTATATCTCCAGCATAAATTGTCCGAACTGTGCCATTATCCTCTGTTAGCTGTAATACACCTTCATCCGTTATCCCACTGGCAATACCTTCAAAGCGCCCACGTAAAGTCGTTACTTCAATACGTTGTCCAATCGTACATGACATTTGTTCCCATAGCTTTTTAATGCTGACAAAACCTTCCTTCACGTATAATTCCGTGAATTGTTCTAAGTATTGTAAAATTGATGCGACAAGGGCAGCTCGATTAATTTCTTCACCCGCTTCTAAACGTAAAGATGTAGCAATATCCGCGATTTCTGGTGAGAAATCTGATGCGACTTGATTCGCATTAATACCTATGCCTACTAGCAATGCTTGTACACAGTCTGCCTCTGCTTGCATTTCGGTTAATATACCTGTACATTTTTTACCTTTAATAAGCAAATCATTTGGCCATTTAATGGCTGGCTCAATATGTTTATATAATGTTTTAATAGCCATCGTAACCGCAACTGCTACGACAAGTGTATAAGAAGAAGCTTGTTGAGGAGTGACATCAGGTCTCACAATAACAGTCATCCAAATACCTGTGCCATTTGCAGATTCCCATGGACGCGCCATACGACCACGACCGGCAGTTTGCTCCTCACCGATTATAATCGTGCCATGTGGAGCGCCTTCTTGTGCAAGCTTGTGGGCGATTGTTTGTGTTGAATCTACAATATCAAAATAATGAATTTCACGTCCAAAGCGTTCCGTATTTAAAAATAGTTCAATTTGTGTTGGACTTAAGCTATTTGGTACACCCGTCAGTACGTAGCCCTTTTTCTTTACCGTTTCAAATGTATAGCCTTCCTCCTGTAGCGACTGCATATGTTTCCATACAGCAGTACGTGATACTCCAAGGGAATCTGCTAGCTCCTGACCCGAAACTGCTTCACCATTAGCAGTTAATATTCTTTTTAAAATTTCATCCTTCATAGAAATACTCATGCTAATCAATCCTTTAGTAAACTCTTATTTGCTTGCAAAATATTGATTCAATTTGTATTTATCATACTGTATATTATGACAATTGACCATAATATCATCAAATATCTTATACACACTATTTCTTCGTTCTTTTTAACTATTTTACTTCGTATCGCTGGATCACCGTCATATCGTAGGGTTGATTTCGGTTGGGCGCATTGTTGCTGCCGCTTCGCTTTCGCACAGTTAAAACATTTGTTGCTGACGCTTCGCTTTCGCACAGTTAAAACATTTGTTGCTGACGCTTCGCTTTCGCACAGTTAAAACATTTGTTGCTGCCGCTTCGCTTTCGCACAGTTAAAACATTTGTTGCTGCCGCTTCGCTTTCGCACAGTTAAAACATTTGTTGCTGACGCTTCGCTTTCGCACAGTTAAAACATTTGCCGCTGACGCTTCGCTTTCGCGCAGATAAAAAATTTGTTGCTGCCGCTTCGCTTTCGCGCAAAGCAGAGCTTTCTGGAGTCGCCAGCCTCCACTACAATCAACTTAGTACATCGTATGCGTTTTAACAAATGTCACATTCAACTTTTAAAGATAAGCAAAAAAAGAGCTTAAATTAATAAGGAACCGTCTTATTCTTTTTAAGACGGTTCCTCATCATACAGAAATGATAAAAATCAACGTTTATCATTCTTTTTTGAAATAATCATGTTCTATCCAATTCTTTATGTGCTGTCGGTCATTTTGAAGTTCGCCATTGACAACCGCTTTAAGCATTGCCTGCAACGCCTCTTTTACCCATGGTCCACCTTTTATTCCAGACCATTTTAATAAATCCGTCCCGTTTACAATAAGCTCTTGCTTGTGTCTAATGGGAAGCTTTTTCTGTATTTCTTGGATACTTTGCTGTGGCATTTGAACGTCAAGCTGTCTCAGCTCCGCAAAATAACAAGCTGCCTCGAGTTCCTGTTGTGTATGCGAAAAGTAATCCATATTCGTCCAGCCATTTTTCAAAGCCTTAAAAGCTGCTAACACAGCTTTTACAAATGCTATCTCTTTATTCGATAAACGATAGTCACCTAGCACTTCTAGCCAATGATCACCCTGTAACATTGAAAAATATGCCCAGCCTAATAGCTTGTCCTGCGTGTTAAATTTACACCAGTCCTCTGCTTGAAAAGTACCACTTAAATGATTCACTAAGCTACTTTCCTCAAGCTTTCTAATACCATTAAAAACATCTTTCCCTACCCATAGCTTATCGAGCTCTGCCTTTTTACGCTCCTTTGCAATCCAAGAAATAGTATTAGCCTTGTCCTGCATTGCTTGCAAGGTCTCTGATTCAATTAGAAAACCTAGTTGTGCTGAAAAACGTACGGCTCGAAGCATTCGTAATGCATCTTCCGAAAAGCGTTTCTGTGCGTCACCTACTGCTCGAATGACACCAGCCTCAATATCTTGGCGCCCCCCGTAAAAATCAACAAATGAGCCATCACGACGCATCGCAATGGCATTCATCGTAAAGTCTCGGCGCTGTAGATCATCTTTTAGCGAACGTACAAATTGCACTTCCTCTGGTCTACGGTGATCCGTATATTCCCCATCTGTGCGATATGTCGTTACCTCCACCGATCCAGCTGGCACGATAACAAGTACCGTCCCATGCTGAATTCCTATATCAACCGTGTGATTAAAGACAGATTTTACTTCGTCTGGCATGGCATTTGTTGCAACATCTACATCATGGGCAGGGCGACCGAGTATGGCATCTCGTACCGCACCACCGACGATTACTGCTTCAAAGCCGGCGTTTTCTAGTTGTTCAATAACTGAATAGGCCGCTTGCCATTCTTTATTGTTTTGCATGATTTCTTTCAGCAACCTTTTCATACAATTTTTCATATTGTTCTACAATTTTTGATGAATGGAATTTTTCATCAACAGCACAAATGGCTGCTTCACGGAAACGTTGTAATTTCTCTTCATCATTCAAGAGGTTCACAGCATATTCTGCCACTGCGTCTGTATCTCCTAATTCCACTATAAAACCGTCCACACCGTGTTCAATGACTTCTGGAATACCGCCTACAGCTGATCCAATACAAGGTACACCACAAGCCATTGCTTCAAGTAAGACTAACCCGAATGATTCTTGCTGTGATAGTAATAATTTAAGGTCACTGATTGCATACAATTCAGCTAAATTTTCTTGTTTACCTAAAAATAGAACATCCTTCATGTAAGGACTTTCCTTTACTTGATCCATTACACGATGCTTTTCAGGGCCATCTCCTACAAGCAACAGCTTTGCCTTCATGTTTGCGCGAATCTTCATAAATGCGTCTATTATATGAGGAAGATTCTTAATTTTACGGAAGTTAGATACGTGAATAATAACTTTTTCGTCTTCTTCAATT
The DNA here is from genome assembly GCF_056322905.1 of Lysinibacillus sp. G1-3. Classification (NCBI taxonomy): domain Bacteria; kingdom Bacillati; phylum Bacillota; class Bacilli; order Caryophanales; family Bacillaceae; genus Lysinibacillus; species Lysinibacillus sp. G1-3. The sequence continues at coordinate 203,202 of NZ_JBWHYQ010000004.1, read as the reverse complement.
CCGAATTGTTCCTTTAGGCTTCCTGAATTGCGCGGGAAGTATTCACGTTCATCAACAAAGTTGTAAATCGTATTAATCGGCTTTACTGTATCGATAAGCTCATAGGTTTGTTGCTTTAATGCTTCTGACACTGTCGTTACGATATCAGATTTGTCAATACCATACTTAATTGCCTGTGAAAGAGTGGAATCCTGCCCAAGCACAGAAATATCTGTACCATGTAGTGTTGTGACAATCCCAATGTCACGACCACTCATTTCACGAGCTAAGACAGCACAGACCGCATGTGGTATTGCATAATGCACATGAAGCACATCTAGCTCTTCATCCTTAATCACGTCCGCCATTTTACTCGCTAATGCTATATCATATGGCGAATATTGAAATACTGAATAATTATTAACTTCTACTTCATGGAAAAAGACGGTTGGATAAATTTTATTCAATCGAAATGGTACGCTTGAGGTGATGAAATGAATCTCGTGTCCTCTCTCTGCAAGCATTTTTCCTAATTCTGTTGCAATAACACCAGAGCCTCCAACAGTTGGATAACAGGTAATGCCAATTTTTAGCTTTTTCATTCGATTATCATCCTTTCTAAATCACGTCTTTTTTTAATCTCGTCTTTCTTGAATCAGTCTCCAATCCACAAAGCCTTCCTGTAGGCCTTTTAGTAATATTTCTGCAGTTCCCATATTTGTAGCCAGTGGCACTTGGTAAACATCACAAAGTCGGATCAGTGCAGAAACATCTGGCTCATGTGGTTGTGCTGTTAAAGGATCACGGAAAAAAATGACCATGTCCATATCATTATTGGCAATCATTGCGCCAATTTGTTGATCACCACCGAGTGGTCCAGAACGGAAACGTGTTACCTCTAAGCCTGTAGCTTCAATAACACGCTGTCCTGTTGTCCCTGTAGCAAACAACGTATGCTCATTTAAAATATTTCGGTAAGCAATAGCAAACTGTACTAAATTATCTTTTTTGCGATCATGTGCAATTAATGCGATTTTCATAAAGCTTCCATCCCAATCTTTAGATGATGTTTTCTAAACCATATACAAGTTGATCCATTTTCATGACTTCTTCTACGCAAAATGCTACACCAGACATAAAAGAATTACGGTTTAATGAATCATGACGAATTGTTAAAAGCTGTCCGTCTCCACCAAATAACACTTGTTGGTGTGCCACTAAACCTGGTAAACGAACAGAATGAAGGCGCATGCCGTCCAATTCTGCCCCTCTTGCACCCTCAAGTGTTTCTTTTTCCTCTGGATGTCCTTGCATTTTTTGTGCCCGCACCTCTTGAATCATTTGTGCTGTTTTAACAGCTGTTCCAGATGGTGCATCTAACTTTTGATCGTGGTGCATTTCAATAATTTCAACATCTGGTAAATATTTTGCCGCTTCCTTAGCAAACTTCATCATAAGGATTGCCCCTATCGCAAAGTTCGGAGCAATAATGCAGCCAAGCTCTTTTTCTTTAGCCATTGCTGATAATTCCACTAGTTGTTCATCTGTAAAGCCCGTTGTACCAATCACAGGGCGTACATTTAAATGCAAGGCTTCTTTAGTATGTTTATATACTGCATGCGGGTTTGTTAAATCAACTAATACATCTGGTGCAGTTGCCTCTACAAGCTCTGACATATCTGTAAAGATTGGAGCAGTATAACTTGTTGGAAACATCTCCAAATCAGCTAATGTTTTTCCTACTTCCTTATAATCTAGTACAGCTACTAATTCCATTTTGTCATGCTTCATGACCGTATGTACAGCCTCAGCCCCCATCTTCCCCCTAGGTCCTGCAATAGCTACACGAATTGACATTATTCTTCATCCTTTCTAGTCCAGCGATCTTTATCCCTTGTTTCAAATTTATGTATAACGCGTAAAAGTGCTTCATCTAATTTAATGCCTTGTGCATTTGCAAAGCAAACTAAGACAAAGAAAAAGTCACCTAATTCTTCTTCAATGCTGTTAGCATCCTCTGTACTCTTTTTCTTCTTTTGCCCGTAAACGTCCTGTACCTCGCGAGACAATTCACCAAGTTCCTCAGTTAGACGAGCCAATAACTCAAATGGTGGGAAATAACCTTCCTTAAATTGTCCTATATAATCATCCACACGCTGCTGTAAAGCTTGCATTGTTACTTTTTCAGTCATTTAAATCACACTCCTACTTACCATCGTATAAAATTTACACCATTGTTGTCAAAAACAATAAAATGTCAGATAATAGATAGCACAACTTCAATTGTTTGGGACTACAGGAGGTCATATGCTAAAACAGATCAAAGTCATCAATATCATCGCAATAATGCTCGGAGCTGCAATTTTTAGCTTCGGCTTCGTCCACTTCAACATGCAAAATCAACTTGGTGAAGGTGGCCTAAGTGGGATTACACTCATACTTTATTTTACACTAGGCTGGGACCCTGCCTTCATGAATTTACTATTAAACATTCCTATGTTTATTATTGGCTATCGTTTACTTGGGAAAAAATCATTTATTTATACGCTCGTTGGAACTTTATCTGTTTCAGTTTTCCTGAAAATTTTCCAAAAGTATCAATTTACTATTCATTTAGAGGATGATTTACTACTTGTTGCACTTTTTGCAGGGGTTTTTGTTGGACTAGGACTCGGGATCGTCTTTCGCTTCGGTGGTACAACTGGCGGTGTAGATATTTTAGCTCGCCTTGGGCATAAATATTTTGGCTGGAGTATGGGTAAAACGATGTTCATCTTTGACGCAATTGTCATTACACTGTCATGGATAACGTTTTTAGATGCACGCTCTATGATGTATACCCTTGTCGCGGTATTTGTTGGCGCGCGCGTTATTGATTTTGTTCAAGAAGGAGCATATGCAGCACGTGGAGCACTTATTATATCTGAAAAATCTAGCGCCATTGCTGACATGATTGCATTACGAATGGAACGCGGCATTACTATACTTGAAGGCCATGGCCATTTTACGAAGCAACAAAAAGAAGTTATTTATTGTGTCATTGGTCGCAATGAAGTTGTACGTTTAAAATCTATTGTTTATGACGTCGATCCTCACGCTTTCGTATCAATAATAGAAGTACGAGATGTGGCAGGAGAAGGCTTCACGCTCGACGACCAAAAACAACCACTCCATTAAAATGAACAATTTGCCTGCTCTCTCGAATAAAAACATTCGTTGAGGTAGGCTTTTTTTTACATATTACAGTTTGACGGATTAAAAAACTTGCTATAGTGAAATACCACTACAACAAGTTCTTTAATTAGTCGTCACTTCGCATATTTGTAAAGATTAATACTAAACGTAATAATTCTAATACAGCTACTGCTGCTGCGGCAACATATGTTAATGCTGCAGCGCTTAACACTTTACGCGCTGGACGCTCTTCTTCATTTGTAATAATACCTAGGGAATTCATTTGTACTAACGCACGCTTTGATGCATCAAACTCTACTGGCAATGTTACTAATTGGAAAACCACACCTGCTGCCAATAATATGATACCTAAAAGTAACATATTTGTACTACTTGCAAAAATACCAATCATAACAAATATCCAAGACATATTTGATGAAATATTTGCAACCGGCACTAGCTTACTACGTAATGTTAGCATTGAATAAGCTTCTTTATGCTGGATTGCATGGCCAACTTCGTGGGCAGCAACTGCAGCTCCAGCAATGCTTGCTTCGTAGAAGTTACTTTCCGATAAAGCAACCGTTTTTGTCGCCGGATTATAATGATCAGATAACACACCTTGTGTTGGAACAACTCGTACATCATATAAGCCGTTTGCATCTAAAATCGTACGCGCTATCTCTGCACCGGTTTGTCCCTTCATTGTACGTTCTTTTGCAAACTTATTATACGTGCCCTTTACTTTCATCTGTGCGTAAAGCGGCAGTAGCATTATTATTGCAAAATAAACAATATACATGGTTGTTGACAATTTTCTAACCCCTTTCTATCTCGATACTATAATTCTATAATCAATTACCTAATTCGGCAAATATTTGCGCCATCTAATTGAGAAAATCGCTAAAAAAATGCATGCGACCGATAACCAAAAAGTAAAATAGCCAATATAGCTTGTGTAATCAGCTAAATCACGGTACATCGGCATTTGGCCAAATACATAATCAATCACATCATTATGCAATGTCCATACGGCTGCTACGGCAATATGCCAATATGAAAAAACATATTTACCAATGTATAGAACTGCTTGGAAGGCCATCATAAAATGCGAGCCTACAAGCATCCAGCCTTGCCAATCAATAGATCCAGTTTCAATCAACGTCCAAATATTCATCACATCAGCCCAAATTCCATACTTTACTAATGTTATCAGTGCTAGTACTTCCATTAGAGGCCATTTCTTCCCCATAATCCAAGCTAACAATACAAAGCAAAAGAATAAGCTTGCTGTCGGACTATCCGGAACAAAAATATAAAAAATTGGTTCCGTTATAGCAAGCTGCCACCCGTACCAATAATAACCGTAAATAGTTCCTAATAGATTGATAATAAGTAAAAGTATTAAAAATGACTTATGTGTAAGGAGATACCAGACGTTTGCACGTGTAATTTGCATAATTAAAACTCCTTTTTCTTCTGTCTTTACTAAGATGCCTTTTTTATCTGTTATTATGTATTAAATAATCTTTAATTAGCCACGTTCTTTCAATGTTGAATACTGGCATTATGTATATCCTAACAAATATTATTGTCTCAATAATATATTGTACGGGAACTTTTTTGAAGCTGTAACAGTCACAATATTAGACTAGAAAAAAAGAGCCAGTTTCCTGACTCTTTTAAAACAAAGCTTATTCCTTAGCCTTTAAGCTCGCAATAAATTCAGCTAATTGCTTCGCTTCTTCATCTGTACCAGCGAAAGCACCAGCTGGCATATTGCCACGACCGTTGTGGATAATCTCTTCTACTTCTTCAGCTGTTAGTTTATTACCAACTAATGCTGGAGCAGCTGGACCACCTTTTAAGTCAGCAGCATGACAACCGATACAAGTTTTAGCTTGTTCACCAGTGTCACCGTTCCAAATTGCAAATCCTGGTAGAGATTCATCAATATCAACCTCAACCTCTTCTACAATTGCACCCATAGCTTTTTGAGCTTCCCAGTCATGGTTAACAACTGACTCCCAAGTTAAGTAGAACATAGCAGCCAATGTCAATAACATAAACGCAGTTGGTAATGGGCGTTTAGATGGACGACGTTCTGGACTTTTATCTAAAAATGGCATTAATAATAGCGCTCCAAATGCAAGACCTGGAATTACAATTGCTCCAATAACGTTATATGGACCTGAAGCATATGAGTATTTTAATAATTGATACATGAATAAGAAGTACCAGTCCGGTAATGGCACGTATGCTCTTGTTGGATCAGCTGGTCCTTCAAGAGGTGATGGATGTGCAACTGTTAATAGTAAATAAGCTATTAAAAATACAGCACCAACCATCCATTCTTTTAGTAAGAAGTTCGGCCAGAAAGCTTCCGTCTTACCTGGATATTCGGAATAATCCTTTGGAACGTTCGGCATTTTGTGATTCGCTTTAATACGAGAATCACCAACAAATTTCATTCCTTTTCCGCGATGCATTATGTCCCCTCCTTTAAAAAATCATCGAACCGTCAAGAACTATTACAACGGCCCTGAAATTCCTTGACGACGAATCATGATAAAGTGTGCTGCAAGTAACCCAAACAATACTGCAGGTAAGAAGAATACATGAATCGCAAAGAATCGTGTTAACGTTTGAGCACCAAGAATAGTTGAGTCACCCGCTAATAAGATTTTAATCCATTCACCGATAAACGGTACAGATGCAGCAATTTCGATACCTACTTTTGTAGCGAATAATGCTTTCATATCCCATGGTAATAAGTATCCTGTAAAACCAAGACCCATCATTACACCAAAAATACCTACACCAACCATCCAGTTTAATTCACGAGGTTTCTTATAAGAACCTGTGAAGAATACACGAAGTGTATGTAAGAACATCATTACGATTACTAATGAAGCTCCCCAGTGGTGCATACCGCGTACGATTTCACCAAATGCTACTTCGTTTTGTAAATAATAAACTGATTTCCATGCATTCACTACGTCTGGTACGTAATACATTGTTAAAAACATACCTGATAGTATTTGAATTACCGTGATGAAGAAAGTTAATCCACCGAAACAGTAAACGAATGCTGAAAAATGATGTGCAGGGTTCACGTGCTCTGGCACTTCGTGGTCGGCAATATCACGCCAAATAGGTGTAATATCTAAGCGTTCATCGACCCAATCATAAATTTTATTTAGCACTGTTTTGTACCCCCTTACTTAACTAGAGTATTTGCTTTAGTTGGACCAAGCAATAAGTAACCATCTTCTTCTTTAACTTCATATTCATCCAACGGACCTGTTGGTGGTGTTCCTGGTACGTTTTTACCATTCTTCTCGTAACGTCCAGCATGACAAGGACAGAAGAATTGATCTGGGTGTGCAGAATCTTCTCCCCAGTTCACCATACAACCTAAGTGCTTACAAACAGGAGATAACGCAACGATTTGATCGCCTTCTTTGAAAACCCATGCTACGTTTGTTACTTCTGATTTGTACCATGCATCAACTTGTTCAAATTTTAAGTCAACTTTAATAGGTTCTTTAGTAATATCAGCGATTTTATGCTCTGTCTTTATAAAGTCCCCACCAGTATGTTTTTGTAGTACTGGGTCAATTGCAAAACGAAGCATCGGCATCAGCATACCTGCCGCCATAAAGCCACCTACACCAGTTAGTGTATAGCTTAGGAATTGACGACGTGAAACTCGATTATTACTCATTTTTTTCCCCCCTCTAACTTAAAGGTCAGTCCAACGGACATTCTTTTACAAATAGTAATACTAGGACATATCTATGATATATCAACTCCATAGCTTGGTCAATATAGCATTCTGTGGAAAGCTGGAGAATGTGAACATTTATTGAAACAAATTGTTAAATCTGTGCCCATTTGGTCGAAAGCATCGGAATAACTTGTCGCAATTGATCTTCAAGAATAGAGTTTTTCACACCTTTATCCATACTTTCTAACGGAATCGCTGGTAGCCAAACAACATTTACTTCCTCTCCAATATTTGTCCAAAAATGGTCACAAGTAATGAAGAACACATGCTTAAAACCAGCATTATGTAATTGTGTCTCTAATTGCTTCGGCATATCTTCACTTTTTAAAGTTGCACTATACGAAAATGGTGGCATCAGTAATAGACGGCCTTTAAACTGTTGTTCAATAAAAGATGTAAGCGATAACAAAAAATCTGCCTCTGTACCACTCTGTTTCATTTTTTCAGGAGATAAATCGACGGTTACGAGTGGAACAATTGCTGTATCGATAAATTCCTTCTGTGCCATAAACGATGTCACATCGCTTGCATTAAAATACATCTAACAAACCTCCTCATGTTACATATAACGTAATTGCGTTATGAAAATAAAAAAATGCCCTTCTCCACTCTTCAATAGGATATCCAATAAAAAGTGAAAACAATCATTCACTTGTTATGTTATCATATTGAGGTAGATAAAGGACATTCAATTTTTGCCTATAACTAATGTAAATTAGCTGTTTCCTTTAGAGCTTGTAACAAATTAGACAATTCATAAAACCGCTCTTCATCTCCTTGATCGAGAGCTTCATCAATTTGTGCGAGTAATTTTTCTTCTTGGAATACGAGTAAGCTGTTGGAAAGCAGCTCTTCTGCCAGTAAGCGATCTTTTTCACTGACAATTAGTGCTTCCGGCATATAAGGGTTTTCTTCAAGAACTGCTAAGTATTGTGCACTTGGAGGTACATTAGGAAAATTCAATTGTATATACATATCTTCATGTTCATGTAAGCGTAAATCATGAAAAGATTTCTCAGCATCTGCTGTCATTACATTACCTTTGTAGAAACGAAATGGCACACCTGTTGAGTCAACTGTTGACATTACCATTGCTCTAGGGCAATAATGAGCTTCTTCAACAAATCGAATTCGTTTTAATAACTCATCGTTGCTTAATAAGTAATTCAAAATCCATACACACTCACGACGTTTCAATTGATAATTCTTTAAAAACCATCTAACAAATGCTTTTTTATCGACAACTGATACAGAAGCAGTCATACCCACTCCCTCCTTTACTCAAATTCTAAGGTTTCTAACTTCTCTTGCCACTCTAGTTCACCAGGTTGAATAGTTATTAATTGGCCAAGTACTTCTTTTGCTTCTGAACGCTTTCCTTCTTCTAATAAGAAATAAACATATTTTTCTAAAAATGCTGCGTCTTCCTTAAAATCATTATATGCCAAACGGTAAAATTCGTATGCACGGTCGTACAATTCTAAATTTTCATATGCAACCGCAGCAAATGGGTATAATGTGCTCCATTCAAAATCATTTTTTTGCAACTCTTCAAATAATTCTATTACATCCTCATGACGCTCTTGCTGTGCCAACACAGAGATTAATGCCAATACTGCCTCCATGTATTCAGGATCTAAGGCAATAGCTTCACGTAGATGTTGTTCACCCTCATCTGGCAAACCAATTTTTAAAGCCATTTTACCTGCAAATAAATATAAGGACTTATCATATTCATCACGCTTTAATCCTTCTAGAATGGCAGCATAAGCTTTTTTATTGTCCTCCGTCATGGCATAGCTTTCAGCAAGCAATAAATAGGCAGAAAAATAATCAGGATCTAATTCTTTTAATTCTTCTAATTGTTTAATGGCCATCTCATATTTTTGTGATTGAAAGGCCGAATATGCAGCACCAAATAAAACATCTGGCTTTATTTCATCGTCAAGTGCTTTTAAATAGTAATCTAAAGCCGTTTCATAGGCAGCTCCAGCACGATACACTTCAGCAAGTCTTTCAACAAGACTTATCCCTGCAAATTCAACTTGTTGTTCATATAATTCTTCATATAGTCTCGCAGCCTCTAAAAAACGACCCGTTTCAAATAAAAGTTCCGCTTTAGCAAATTGTAATAATGGCTCGTCTGGTAATATAGATAGGGCCTCATTAATACGCATTTCTGCTACTTCGAATAATCCTTGCATTTGATAATAATCCGCTAATACTAATAATGCTTGGGGATATTCTGGAGATGTCTCCTCTATTTCTAATAAAAAATCTAGCGCTTCATCTTCAGCGCCAAGCTCCATTAAGACGTTTGCACGATCAATTTTCAACTGTGCCTCTTCTGGGAATAAAAATTGTAAATGCTCCAGTACACGGTCAGCTTCCTTCATATACCCATACTGCATAAACATTTCTGCTAGCGTATAAATTTCCTCAGGTAGCTCCTTCGTTAAAAATGATTCAAGTAGCTGTTCAATTAATGCTAAGTCTCCTTGTTCAAGTGCTTGCATCATTTCAGTCATCGCATTGTTCACAGTCATTCACCTATTCTTTCATTTATATCTTTATGCTACAAAACATTTTCTTTCGAAACAAGAAAAAACTCCCCAAAAGACTTGGAGAGTCAGGATTAATTTCGCATTGGCGTAATTTTGTCCAGATTTTGAATTGTGCCCAGGTCTGCACACGATGGCCGACACGATGTCTGCCATTTCGGTATTGGCACAGAACGTGGCATGCTTAAGACTGAGTTCCTACATTTCAGTAGGCGTTTGGTACATCCACTGAAAAGAAACCTCAACCGCAATCATCTCACCACAGTCAGAGGTAGGAGTCTTCTGCTGAATAAAGATAGACTTTACTTTACTTCCTCTATGTGCTCGAAAAACGATGGATAAGAAACTGCAATACATTCTGCATCATCTAAAGTTACAGAACCATCTGTTATTAGTGCAGCAACAGCGCCCATCATGCCTATACGATGATCACCGTAAGTTTTTAAGCGAGCACCACGTAATGGAGTTGGTCCTTCAATAATCATTCCATCCTCAGTCGCTTCAATTGAAGCACCTAGTTTTTTCAATTCATCCACTACAGCCGTTATCCGATCTGTTTCCTTCACTTTCAACTCCTCGGCATCTTTAATAATCGTTTTGCCGTTCGCCTGCGTTGCTAATAAAGCTAGAATCGGGATTTCATCGATAAGACGAGGAATAATATCTCCTTCAATTGTAGTTCCTGTTAATGCTGACGTTTCTATTGTAATTGTTGCTGTCGGCTCTGATTGGCTATCTTCATTCGGCATAACTGTTATCGAAGCGCCCATATTATGAAGCACTTCGATGATACCATCTCGTGTTGGATTAATTCCGACATTTTGTAGCGTTATTTTACTACCTTCACAAATAGCTCCTGCTACTAAGAAAAAGGCCGCTGATGAAATATCACCTGGTACAGAAACATGCGTCCCTGTTAAAGTTTGCCCTCCTTGTAATGCAATAACACCATCCACCTCGTCAACCTGTGCACCAAATTGACGTAGCATTCTCTCAGTATGATCTCGAGATACTTCCGTTTCTCGCACAATTGTAGTACCTTCAGCACGTAAACCGGCAAGTAAAATAGCTGACTTCACCTGAGCACTCGCAACAGGCATGTTGTAATCAATAACTTGTAATGTTGTACCTTGAATAGCTAATGGTGTATATTGTCCATTTGTCCTTCCAGTAATGTGTGCACCCATTTGACGCAACGGATCAATAACACGGCGCATCGGTCGTTTTCCAATGGACGCATCCCCTGTCATTACTGAATGTACATTAGACCCTGCTAGTATCCCTAACATCAAACGCGTCGTCGTACCAGAGTTTCCTGTGTATAGTACTTCAGTGGGCTCTTGCCACCCCTCTATACCTGGACTGTCGATAGATACATTTGTTCCTTCCACCTCAATCTTCACACCAAGCTTTCGGAAGCAATCAATTGTACTCAAACAATCCTCCCCTAATAAAAAGCCATCAACTGTCGTTTTACCCGTTGCAATCGCTCCAAACATAATGGAACGGTGAGAAACAGATTTATCACCTGGAATCATTAAAGTCCCTTGTAAGGAAGGTTTATCATATTGTAATACTTTTTCACTCATCGTTTTCTTCCCCCCAATATGAAGATAGAAAGCGCCGTAATTTCGACGCTTTCTTTAAAAAATGCATTTCTTATTAAGCTTTTCTAGTCTGCCTATGAAATATATGTTTCATATTTAGCACGCTTTTGTATACACGCTGCTGCTCGTTCACGGTCACTTTCGCTTTGTAAGCTAATAACAAGGATTCCGAACACGTCCTCCCGTGACTCTACGATACGTAAATTCGTAATACTAATCGCTTCATCTGCAAGTAAGCCTGTCACCTCAGAAATAACACCCGGATAGTCAGGAACATCAACATATAAGTCAAATGATGTAAACATTGCTCCAGCACTAATCGGTAATTCATCTCTTAGCTCTTTGGCAACTGCAAAGTATTTTTCAATGTCCTCCGAGCTACCATTTAAAAGGAGCTCCTTAACACGACTCATTTCCTTTTCCCAGCCATCTAGCTGTGCAATAAGCTCATCTCGATTTTGCAATGTAATATCTCGCCATAAAATCGGATTGGATGACGCAATACGCGTTACATCACGGAAGCCCCCTGCAGCAAGTGAACGCGTCATCGGATACTCACCATTTTCTTCGCCCAACTGGTGCACAAGAGAAGCAGCAACGACATGTGGGAAGTGACTAACTACAGCTGTCATATGATCATGCTCACGAGCAGATACACTTACAACCTTTGCGTGTGTAAACTTTAATAAGCTTTCAAGCTGTGCCATATGGACAATTTCTTCACCGGCAAGCGGTGTTAGCATATAATACGCATTTTCAAAAAGGTGAGCCTTTGCAGCTAAAACACCGCTTTTATGTGAGCCTGCCATTGGATGTCCTCCAATAAAGGTAATGCCTAACTCACGTAGTTCCCCAGCCTTTTGCATAATTCTCTTTTTAGTACTACCTGTATCTGTTACGATTACTTTATTTTTCAACGGCCATGTTTTTAATTGTTCCATCCATTCAAGTGTTGCGTTAACGGGAGTTCCAAAAATGATAACATCTACTTCGTCCGCCACTTCTTTTGGATCTGTCACAATATCATGCACAATATTTAACGTTTTCGCATATTCACGTGTTTTCTCATCCATATCATAGCCAATAATTTTTGTCTCGGGTGCCTTTTGTAACGCTAGGGCAATTGAGCCTCCAATGAGGCCTAGCCCAATAACGAGCACTTTACGGGTCGTCATGCAAAAACTCCTTGCTCTTTTAGGACGTTTTCAAGGTGACCTAGCAACGCTTCATTTTGAGCCTCTGTTCCGATTGTCACGCGGATAAACCCAGGTAATCCTAACGCATTTCCACTACGGATGATAAAGCCTCGTTTCATTAGCTCATTGAAAACAACATCGCTATCGGCATTCGTATTAAAGAAAATAAAGTTCGTATCAGACGGGAAGTATTGCAAATTATGCTTTTCACAAAATTCAACATATTGTTTTTTACCTTTTTCATTTGCTTCTCGGCAAGCCTTTATAAAATCTTGATCACTTAAAGCGATTGTCGCAACCGCTTGGCTTAGAATTGTATTATTAAATGGCGATCTTACGGGATCTAGTTTAGCAATCACGTCTGGTTGCCCAATTGCATAACCAACTCGGAAAGAAGCAAGACCATATGCTTTTGAGAATGTACGCAACAATAGTACATTTGGAAACTCGTCAATAAAAGGTAGAGTATCTTTGTGACCAGGATGTGTTACGTATTCGATGTAAGCTTCATCTAATACTACTAGCACATCACTTGGTACTTTAGCTAAAAATGCTCGTAATTCAACATCTGGTATCACAACACCTGTTGGATTATTTGGACTACAAACCCAAACGACCGATGTGTTTTCATCAATTGCCGCTATCATTGATGCTAGGTCATGTGTACCTTCGATACAAGGGATTTTACGTACCTCCGCGCCTTCTATTGCAGCATTGTGCCAGTATTGAGAGAAGGATGGGTCTGCCATCACTGTGTTTACACCTGGATACAACAATGCACGAGTAATAATCGCAATGATATCGTCAGAGCCGTTACCAAAAAGAAGCTGTGTTTCTTTGACACCTAGATAATTTGCAACAGCTGTACGTAAATTTTGCGCATAGCCATCTGGATAGATAGCATGATTTACTGAATTATTTTGTAAATAAGCAGTTACCTTAGGTGAGCACCCAAATGGGTTTTCATTAGATGCTAATTTTACGACTTCTTGTAAGCCATATTCTCGTTGTACTTCTTCAATTGGTTTTCCAGGCTTATATGCTTGCATACCGTCCAGTTGTTGTTTCCATTTCATCTTAAACATCTCCTCTAATTATTTAGCTTGGGCTAAATCTGGTCTTAATTTCACTGCATCATTGAGATACAAGTGTTTTACATCTTTTTGTGCCACTTCAACATTCGCATGTATTAATACACGAATACAAAGTGGCAATGCGTTCGGCACGTCCATTTCATGCGTACACATGACAGGTACATATTGCCATCCGTCCATTAACCGTACAGCACGTGCAGGAAATGCTGACGTAATATCAGGTGTTGTGGAAATTAGTATGGAAGCAATATCATCTACTTCCACATTATTTGCTGTTACTACTTCACGCACTAATCTTGCTGTCTCATCCCATACAAGCTCTTGCCTGTCAGATTCTATTGTAATTGCTCCTCTAAGTCCACGAATCATACAAGCACCTCCGCTAATAGCTGTCGGAATTCGGTGTCTACTTCTCTGCATTCTGCTAAATCAATTGGTTGTACGAAAGGTTTACCAATTTCATCCAATAACACAAATTGTAAAATACCATACTCCGCTTTCTTATCTTTCATTAAATATTCTGTTAACTGGTCAAAAGTATACATTTTCACCGAGTCAAATGGATAGCCATTCTTCACTGCAAAATGCAAAAATGCTGTAGTGAAGTTACGGTCTAATTTTCCATATCTTTCACTTAATAATAAACAATACACGAGTCCAATCATTACAGCCTCGCCATGCGCTACTTTTCCATAACCAGCTGCCGCTTCAACGGCATGACCATAAGTATGACCTAAGTTTAAAAATTTCCGTACAGATTGCTCGGTTTCGTCCTCTGCTACTATTTGCGCTTTTACTGCAATTCCTTTTCTAAGCTGCTTTGCTAATTCTTCTGTGCTGAAATGAATAACTGCCTCTACAGCCATTAATTCCTCTAACCACGCTGCATTCGAAATCATTGCATGCTTGATCACTTCTGCTGTTCCTGAACGTACTTCACGCTCAGGTAAGCTGTCGATAAATATAGTATCGTAAATGACTCCCTCAGGTTGATAAAACGCACCAATCATATTCTTACCTAGTGGATGGTTAATAGCTGTCTTACCGCCTACCGCTGAGTCATGTGCTAAAATCGTTGTTGGAATTTGAATAAACGGCACCCCACGCATATATGTGGCCGCAACAAAGCCAGTTAAATCACCTACAGCACCCCCACCAAATGCAAAAACAAATGATTTACGTGAGCATTTTTGTTCAAGTAAAAACGTTTGTGCCGCAAAGTATTGTTCGAAGGTTTTACATGCCTCACCACCTGGTAAGACAAAGACCTCAAAATGATAAGGGAAATTAGCCTTGAAATAATCTCCTTGCGCTGCCCACACATTAGCATCTGTAAAAACAATGAGTTTATCGGCTTTTTGAAGCTGATCATCGAATTCTTTTACTGCTTCTGCCAAAAAATTATGACCAATGACAACCTCATATTGATGTGATTTCGTCGCTACTGGTACTCGCATAAATTAGAACCCCTTTGTAGATCGACGTTGTTCGTCGATTTGAGCTTTTAGTTGAGGTAATTGATCGCTATGGAATTGTTCTACAATCGCATTCGCTATTTCCCAGGCAATAACGTGCTCAGCAACAACTGATGCTGCTGGTACCGCACAGCTATCAGAGCGTTCTACACTAGCTTTAAATGGCTCTTTTGTTTCAATATCAACACTTTGTAACGGTTTATATAATGTAGGAATTGGCTTCATTACACCACGTACAACAATTGGCATTCCAGTAGACATTCCACCTTCTAAGCCGCCAAGTCGATTCGTTGCACGTGTATAACCTTCTTCCTCTGACCAAATAATTTCATCATGGACTTCAGAGCCTTTACGGCGTGCCATTTCAAATCCTATTCCAAATTCAACACCTTTAAATGCATTGATAGATAACATGGCAGCTGCTAATTTCGAATCTAGCTTTCTGTCATAATGAACATAAGAACCGACACCGGCTGGCATTCCTTCTACAATGACTTCAACAACACCACCTATTGAGTCTCCTGCTTTTTTCGCTTCATCGATTGCTACCACCATTTTTGCGGAAGCCTCTGGGTCAACGCAATAGCAAGGATCAGCTTCAACAATGGCACGAATTTCATCTGCTGATTTCCCTTCTACTAAGGAAGTGTCTGCTTTAATACCTATGATTTCTGTTACATGTGCCACAATGGAAATACCTAATTCATTCAAAAGCGCTTTTGCAACAGAACCTACAGCTACACGAACTGTTGTCTCACGCGCTGAAGAACGCTCTAACACATTACGTAAATCACGGTGTCCGTATTTCATGCCTCCTACTAAATCTGCATGTCCTGGACGAGGACGTGAAATTTGACGTTTAATATCTTCAGGATTCACATCTTCTGCTAATGGTTCTGCTCCCATAATTTTTGTCCAGTGCTTCCAGTCATCATTCGTGACTACTAGCGCTACGGGAGAACCAAGTGTTTGCCCATGACGAACACCAGCAACGATATCTACGGTATCCGTTTCGATTTGCATACGGCGACCTCGCCCATGTCCTCCTTGACGACGCTTTAAATCGTGGTTAATTTTTTCTGCTGTAATTGGTAAGAGCGATGGTAAACCTTCAATAATTGTTGTTAATTGGGGGCCATGTGACTCTCCCGCTGTTAAGTAACGCATAAACACTTTCTCCCTTCAACTCGCTAAAGTATGTATTTTTCACTATAACATATATTCTCTAAAAAAACAGTCCTTTTGCAAATGTCTTTCAAGACTCGTTTCAATTGTTTGTAAATTCCGAATTACCCAGCAACTTCACCCATTGTTAAATTAGAATATTCTGAACGATGTACATAGAAAAAATCTCCACTAATTTTTAATTTTCACCAACCATGCTTTTATGATAACTAATAAAAAAATACGCTTTTTGCTTATGGCAAAGCGAAAAGCGTACGATTCATCTATGTCTAAAGCTTTTTAAAAATATGTACATGCTATTTATACTACCTTCTGTACGAATGCTTTTCTCATATTATTAACTAGGTCCTTCTATAGAAGAATGTATCCTCGACTTCAAACTCATAACGAGATGGGTTAAAAATTTGCTCAGTAGATCCAACAAATAAAACCCCATCCTTGCGCAATGCTTTACTAAAATTCGTATAAATCTGATCTTTCGCTTCTTCAGTAAAATAAATCATCACATTACGGCAAACAATTAAATCATAATTAGAATCGTAATTGTCATTTAGTAGATTATGCTTCTTAAACGTCACACAACGTTTAATTTCATCCTTGACCCTATAAAAGGAACCTTCTTGCTCGAAACATTTAGCTTTAATATCACTCGGCACTTCGGCTAATGAGCGCTCTGGATACACACCTAATTTTGCCTTTTGAATGACATTCTCATCTAAATCAGTAGCAATAATTTGAATTTGAGATAATGGCATTAGCTGAGATAATACCATAACTAAAGAATAAGGTTCTTCACCTGTTGAACAAGCAGCACTCCAAATTTTTAAACGCTTATTAGATTGCAGTAATTTCGGAAATATTTTTTTCTGTAACACTTCCCAACGCTTCCCATTGCGATAAAATTCGGAAACATTGATCGTCATGCGATCTAAAAACTCATTCATTAAATCACGATCTTGTTCAAGTGCCTTTAGAAAGTCCACAAAATTACGATATCCTTTTTTCTCATACAGAGATGTTAATCGTCTTTTCATTTGCGCTTCTTTATATAGCGCTAAATCTATTCCTGTTTTGCGCTTTATACCTTCTATAAACTGTTCATAATCAGACATCCGGTCTTCTTCCCCTCTAGCGTCGTATTTCCATTATAGCGGAAAAGTGCCATTCCTGAAATACTCTTTCACATGTAATCCAAGTTACTTAGTTGAGTTTTGTTTTTCCTCTAATAATAACACTTTGGATTGCTCTAATTCTAGACGTAATTTTTCTGTTTCCATCGTATACGTTTCTAATCGAAGCTTCTCTAACTCCGTTTCTTTCTCAATAGCCTTTAATCTAATTTTTTCCTTTCTTGTATGAGCATCAGTAAAAATCCCTGCTAAACAAATAACTACTCCACCAATAATAGCAACTATTGCAATTGACAATACGTCCACATCCTCTCATTAATAATGATTATACGGTAAAATTGAAAAAATAGTTTCACTTTTCTTTTCATTCTTTCACTATTTTAGAAAAAATATTCCATTAGTTGTATCATGTTCTTGGATAACGCATTGTCGAAAGGGATATTATCCCACGCTATGGAGATATTCCTATATTTTAAATAAAAAAATGAAGGTAGTCAGTCACCACCTTCAAAATTTTTGCCTCTTAAACCTCTACACGATAACCTTTTAAATCTTCTCGCAATTTTACCTTCATGAACTTTCCTACAGAAGTTTTAGGTATCTCATTTAAAAATACAACATCATCAGGAATCCATGTTTTATGGAATTGCGATTGTAAATCTTCTAATAGCTCTGATTTCGAAATGGAATCTTTAAATTCAGGCTTCGATACAACACACGCTAGAGGTCGTTCTATCCATTTTTCGTGAGGAATAGCTATAACAGCTGCCTCCAACACTTTAGGATGTGACATCAAGGCATTTTCAAGGTCTACCGAAGAAATCCATTCTCCACCACTTTTTATTAAATCTTTCGTACGATCTGTAATTTTAATATAACCATCTACTGTCACTACAGCAATATCACCAGTGTAGAGCCAGCCATCTTTAAAGGCTTCATTTGTTCGTTCATCGTTATAATACTCAGCAGCAATCCATGGACCCCTAATTGTCAATTCACCCATTGTTTTGCCGTCCCAAGGTACTTCACCTTTTTCATTGACTACACGTGTTTCAATGAGTGGCACTGTTATTCCCTGCGTAGTACGAACATCCATTTTTTCATCCAACGAATAATCTTGCATATGCGTTAAATACGTCGATATACTAACAAGTGGCGACGTCTCGGTCATACCGTAGCCCGTCATATAAGGAATTTTAAGCTCCTCTTCAAAACCACGAACTAGACCGTTCGGCGACGCTGAACCACCACAAACAATCAACCGTATTGAAGACAAATCACGAGGATTTTTACGTTGCTCCTGTAATAGCCCAAGCCAAATTGTAGGTACTCCTGCAGTCAGCGTTACCTTATATCTTTCAAATAAATCAAGTAATAGCTGTGGTGTAAACATTGGCCCTGGGAGCACCTGTGTAGCACCAAATAATACACCAGCAAACGGAAATCCCCAGGCATTCGCATGGAACATTGGTACGACAGGTAATACAACGTCTGTCTCGCTAATAGCTATACTATCAGAAAGTCCTGCTGCCATAGTATGGAGGACAATACTACGATGAGTATACACAACACCCTTTGGCATTCCTGTAGTTGCGCTTGTATAACACATACCAGCAGGTGTATTTTCATCTAAATCATTTGGGAATTTAAAGTCTTCATTCGCCTCATCGACTAATGCCTCATAAGACAGAGCATTTGGTAGCGGGATATTTTCTAGCACAATATCATCTCCCATTACGATAAAGTGCTTGACTGTTTTAAGCTGAGAGACAATTGGTGCAATAAGTGGAACTAAGTTATCATCAATTAGTAATATTTCATCTTCTGCGTGATTAATAACATAAGCAATATGCTCAGGCGCTAATCGAATATTAATCATATGCAATACGGCTCCTGCGCATGGCACTGCAAAATATGCTTCTAAATGACGGTGGTGATTCCAAGCGAAGGTTCCTACCTTCATCCCTCTCTCCATTCCCAGCTTTGTAAGGGCTTCTGCTAGTTTACGAGTTCGTTTTACATATTCTTTATAAGTAAACTCGTGAATTATTGTAGGGCTTGTCCGCGAATATATTTTTTTCGAATGAAAAAATCGTTCTGCTCGATCCAAAAAACTTGTTAATAATAAAGGTGTATCCATCATATGCATAACAACGCTCCCCTTTGTTTATATAATTTTCGAATCGTCCAAGGCTTCTGCCGCTACCAATAATTACAGTCGAAATAAGCTAATTCTTCGCCTCACTATCCGTAGACAAGCATTTTTTCACGAAAGCTACTAACAGGAAAATGGTTTTAGCCTTCGTCATTCTTTCTGGCTAATTTAGCAAGAATCAACCACCTTTATAATCCCTCTTACCTTGGCTGCAAACGAATCGCGCCGTCCAAGCGGATGACTTCACCATTTAACAAACCATTTTGGATAATACTTTCGACCAGCAACGCATATTCTGTTGGTTTTCCAAGTCGTTTAGGGAAAGGCGTCATTTGAGCAAGTGCTGTTCTTGCTGGCTCTGGCAGCGACGCAAACATTGGTGTTTCTATTAATCCTGGAGCAATCGTCATGACACGTACACCGATTTCAGCAAGCTCTCGAGCAATCGGCAACGTCATCGCTGCCACACCACCCTTTGAGGCACTATATGCTGCTTGTCCTATTTGCCCATCAAACGCCGCCACAGATGCAGTATTAATAATAACGCCGCGCTGACCATCCTCGTTTTGCTCATTCAGTTGCATCTTCTCGGCTGCTAGACGAATCACATTAAACGTACCAATTAAATTCACAGAAATCACCTTTTCAAATAAACCTAGTGCATGCACACCACGCTTTGAAAGTACTTTACTTGCATCAGCAATTCCAGCACAATTCACTGTGACATTAATGGAGCCCAATGTTGCTACTGCTTGCTCAAGCCCTGCCGCTACATCAGCTTCTTTTGTCACATCAACGCGTGCATATTGGACATTCTCCCCTAACTCCTCTACTAGTGCATGTCCTCGCTCGTCATTAAGATCAAAAATAACTGCTTTGCCACCCTTAGCAACAATTCTACGAACAGTCGCCTCTCCTAAACCAGATGCTCCCCCTGTTACAACCGCTTTTACTTCAATCATCAAACACAACCCCTTTTACATTTTTTCAATGATAGTAGCGTTCGCCATTCCCATACCTTCACAAATTGCAAGTAAGCCATACTGTAAATTTTCTCGTTCCATTCTGTATAGCATCGTTGTTAACAGTTTTGTGCCCGTCGCTCCTAGTGGATGCCCTAAAGCAATTGCTCCACCATCTGGATTTAACTTATTTGGATCTGCTCCAATTTCACGCAACCAAACAAGTGGTACTGGCGCAAAAGCTTCATTTACTTCATACGTGTCAATTTCCTCGATCGTAAGACCTGAACGTTCTAGCGCTTGTCTAGTAGCCTCAATTGGACCAGTTAGCATTAACGTCGGATCTGAGCCAACTACAACTCTTGTAACAATTTTTGCAAGCGGTCGGATGCCAAGCTCTTCCGCCTTTTCTAAAGACATAATAACTACAGCTGAGGCACCATCACTCATTTGACTTGCATTACCGGCTGTTATCACACCATCTTCTTGGAAAACAGTTTTTAATCCATTTAATTTATCAACTGTCGTTTCTGCCCGTGGTCCCTCATCAACAGAAAATGTTTTCACCGTGCCGTCTTCTTCTGTAACTTGGACAGGCAGTATTTCCTTTTTAAAATGGCCTGCCTCAATTGCACCTAATGCTCGTCTATGACTATTGTAAGCAAAGTTATTGAGCTGCTCCTTCGACAAGTTCCATTTTTCCGCTATTTTTTCGGCTGATAACCCTTGATGAATAATTGTATAATTGTCTTGTAATCGTTTACCTGCGTGGGCACCCTTCGTGTTAGAACCCATTGACACCCTCGTCATGCTTTCAACTCCACCAGCGATAACAATGTCCATATCGCCTGCTAATATAGCCTGTGCAGCGAAATGAACAGCCTGCTGACTTGAACCACATTGACGATCAATTGTCACACCTGGTACACTCTCCGGAAAACCTGCCATTAATAGGGCCGTACGGGCTATATTTGCTCCCTGTTCAGCAGTTTGCGTCACACAGCCAAAAATAACATCTTCCACCTGACCCTTATTGATCCCCGCTCGTTGTACCACTTCTTGCAGTACATCAGCCGCTAAGTCATCTGCACGAACATTGCTTAATGCCCCTTTACTTCTGCCAACTGCTGTACGAACTGCTGATACAATTACCACTTCTCTCATAAAAAAACCCCTTTGCGCTGTCAATTCTCTCATTTCCTATCATCCAATGTATTTAGATGCTATGAAATATATTCTTGATTATTAAGCTATTCAAAAACTATAATTATCAGAATATTACATCTTTTATTTTACATGACTAAGAAGTATTTAACAATTCTATATGTATTTAGAAAATTTCCACACTGATTTTATATGTCTATTTTTTTCTATTTATTAAGTAACCGCACTCCATTTTCAGAGCAATAAAAAAAGCAATCTCAAATTGAATTGAGATTGCTTAATCTATTTGCAAATTCAACTATGCCTTAGCATAATTGTCATCTCACTAAGTCGGAGATAAACGCTGAAAGAAATTAAACTAAATCTTCACCGAAGAATAAGCCGATTTCACGCTCAGCAGAAGCAAGTGAATCAGACCCGTGAATGATGTTGTGAGAAACAGTTGTTGCATAGTCACCACGGATTGTACCTGGGTTAGATTCTTCAGGTTTAGTTGCTCCCATCATTGTACGAGCAAGCTTAATTACGTTTTCGCCTTCCCATACCATAGCGAAAACAGGACCAGAAGTGATGAAATCAACTAATTCACCAAAGAATGGACGCTCAGCATGCTCAGCGTAGTGCTTTTCTGCTAATTCTGTAGGAATTACCATTAATTTAGCACCTTTCAATACAAAACCGCGACGTTCAAAACGATCTACGATATCTCCTACTACTTGACGTTCTACGCCATCAGGCTTAACCATTAAAAAAGTTTGTTCGATTGCCATGTTTAAAACACTCCTTAAATTCGTATAACAGGTTTTACACCTACCGATAAATATTAACAAAAAATCGGGCTTTGTACAACAAAAAGCTAGAATTTACGCTTACCCATAAATAAAGCGACATCACGTAGTTTTTTCTTGACGGGATGTTTTGGTAATGCATCTATTTCCTGTAATGCCTTTTTCAAATATTTATCACTCATTTTATTAGCTTGCTCAATCGCGTCGGATTTACGCACATAGCGTAACATATTTTGACGTTCTACCTCTGTCAAAGTACCTGCAAATACTTTTGCCAAATAAGGTTGCATTCCAGGATCATCTTTTAACAGTAGAATCGGTAATGTAATATTCCCCTGCAATAAATCACTACCGGCTGGCTTCCCTAATTCTTTATCTGTTGCCATTATGTCTAAAACATCATCGATAATTTGGAAGCTCATGCCTACAAAATAGCCGAAACGTTTCAAATGTCTCACTGTTTTGGGATCGACACCTGCTGCTACTGCACCAAGTTCACAACTAGAAGAAATTAGTAATGCCGTCTTGCGTTTGATTCGTCTAAAATAATCCTTTAAGCCTTGATCTAATCTAAATTTATCTTCGATTTGAATGACTTCACCGTTACAAATTTCCACCATAGTACGTGCTAAAATTTGATGAACTAATGGGTCTTCAAGCTTTGTAATATATTCAAGTGCACGCGCAAAAATAAAATCGCCCGTGTACATTGCAACTCTATTATTCCATTGTGATTTGACAGTCGGGCGTCCTCTTCGCATATTGGAATCATCAATTACATCATCATGCACAAGTGATGCCATATGAATAAGCTCTACTGGCACGGCTACATCCTTCATCTTTTCGATATTATAGTCGCCAAATTTCGCGCCAAGCAACACAAAAATTGGTCGTATCCGTTTACCACCAGCTTGCAATAAATGGAGAGAAGCATCATTGATCAAACCTGAAGAAGAGTTCACTGCTCTTTCTAATTCTTTTTCAATGATTTCGATATCTGATTTCAAATCGGAATAGAGTAGTTTTAACTTCATCTTTTCCACTTGTGAAAACCTTCCCCCATTAACGTACCTTTTTAAAGCCCATATGCATTGCCGCAGCACCGCCACTGTATGCTTTGTACGTTACTTTTTCTAAACCTGCCTGCTCAAACATTGCCGCTAACTTCTTCATACCTGGGAAATCATTTGCTGATTCCTGTAACCAAGAATATTCTTTATAGCTTTTCGCAAATATTTTACCAAATACCGGCATTATATATTTAAAATAAAAACGGAATAATTGTCGATAGCCGGGAATTTCAGATTGAGATGTTTCTAAACAAACAACCATTCCTCCAGGTTTTACAACACGATTCATTTCCTTTAAAACTTGTAAATAATCTGGTACATTGCGAAGCCCAAAACCAATTGTTACATAATCAAATGTATCATCTGGGAAAGGTAATTCCATAGCATTTCCATGTATTAGTTCAATTTGTGGGTATGGCTTTACTTTTTGCTCACCAGCCTTCAGCATGTTTTTACTGAAGTCTACCCCTTTTACTTCTCCGCTTTCACCAACTGCCTCAGCTAATGCAATTGTCCAATCTGCCGTACCACAGCAAACATCCAGTGCTTTCGCTCCAGGTTTTACTGCCATACGCTTCATCGTATCATTGCGCCAGCCAACATGCATCTGGAAGCTAATAACACCATTCATTTTGTCATAGCTTTGCGAAATACTTTCAAATACTTCGTGCACGTGCTCTTCTTTCGTTTTAGCCATTTCGAAAAACCTCTCTTATCCATTAGTAGAAGCAATGGATGCCTCTACATGTGCTTGTAGAGCTTGTTTTACATCACCTTGTAAAAATGATGCCTCTTCTATCACCTGTAACAGCTCTGTTTTTAATTGCACAATTTTATCCTGTATAACGTTGCCATAGGTCACTCCAGCATATCTCGCACTTTCTTCAAGAACCCTACTCATTACCGTTACTTGTCCACGTTGATAAGTCGCCCATTCTCTTTCTAAACGCAAGGTTAATAAGCTCTTTTCCACAATTGGAATATAGTTACCAAACGAATAGAGCTCAAAAAATTTTGAGATTAATCCCGATTCAATGTTAGTTATTGAGGCATACCATTGTTCGAGTGTTCGTTTTTCTGCCTCATATACTTTAATTTGGTGTTCACAACGTTGCACAATTCCTTGCGACAAATTTCTAATCAATGCGACATTTCCCGACTTCGCTAAAATCTCATAATAACGACCACTATAAAAGTCCCCAGCTAAAACGGTTAGCTGCTGCTCTTTTGATGTGGCATTTAATTCTTTAATATGATCGTGCGCCGCTAAAGCTGCGTACACAATCCCAACCGTGATTGCAGCTTCTCTTTCCTCTTGTTGCCACTCTTCACCATTCAAAAAGGGAACTAACAAGTAAAATAATTGATTTTCATCGAGCACAGGCACTCCTGTGTATTTTTGCAAAGTTCTATGACGAACATCCATGAAAATCTCTGTTTTTAATTGTGCAATTGAATTTTGAATGTATGTTGCATTCATAGACCTTACTCCATTTCACTTTCAAATACGTTAGCCACTTCATGGATCTAACGCTTGCTTACTGAGTCATTATAGCACACGCGACGATTCGGAATAAAAATTTTTTGCTTTATTCAACATGACAGGCAGTAGAGTTTCCCCAATCAAACATACCTCGACATAATCGATTCCGGAATCGGCTTTGTGCTTAGTCCAACACGATGTCGATCATTTCAGTAATACCACGGGTCAGTTAGCCGTTATCACATGAATACGATGATCTTAGAGCTAACAACCTTTATTGAACTCCATTCCGATTCCATGACATCCGAAAGCTTTAACGTTTCTGTACCCGTCGTTGCACTGATGCTTTCGCTACATAAAGACAATTGCAGCTGACGCTTTGCTTTCGCTACATAAAGACAATTGCTGAAAGAAGTTAAAAACAGTTTTACACATTTAGTCGATTTATATGTGCATCACTAATTTGCCATCAACACAAATCCAAAGCACTTCTGCCTGTCATTGTTCTTCATTACTTTTTCGTTTCGCTATTTATAACACCATGAGCTGTATGAATCTGTGCTTTCCCACGTATTTTCACGGCAGATGTATGTTCAGTAAATTGAGCAATCATAACTTCGCCTGCATCTAATTTTTCAGAATGATGGAACTTTGTATCTGTACCTCGAGTTAAACCGATTACATGCACGCCATCTTCCTCTGCTTGAATAACAATATAATCTTGTGACATTGTCTTTACACTCCTTAAATCCGACAAATTCTTAGTCCATCATAACATAATTAGACATGCATATTAAGACATTTGAATAAATGATAAAACTTCTCTACGTTTTACTTCATCTTCTTCGTAAATACCACGTGCAACCGATGTCACAGTTTTAGATCCAGGCTTCTTAAGCCCTCGCATCGTCATGCACATATGCTCTGCCTCAATCACTACATAAACACCTTTCGGAGAGAGCATTTCCATAATTGTCTCTGCCACTGAAGAGGTAATACGTTCTTGTAATTGCGGACGACGAGCAATAGTTTCTACTGCGCGTCCTAATTTACTTAGTCCAGCAACAATGCCATCGTTTGGTATGTATGCGACATGCGCTTTTCCGTAAAAAGGCACAAGATGATGCTCACACATCGAATAAAACGGAATGTCCTTTACAAGTACTAATTCCTCATGGTCTTCATGAAACACTGTTTTAAAATAATCTTTTGCGTCTTCATGTAAGCCACTAAACATTTCTGCATACATTTTTGCTACACGTTTTGGTGTATCGAGTAAACCTTCACGATTTACATCTTCGCCTACCGCCTCTAATATCATTTTTACTGCTTCTTCTATTTTCAATAAATCAACATTCGACATCCGTAAAAACCCTCCTGCGTATCAATACATTACACATTTCCTTATGCATCGTAGCATATCCAAAAGGTAAGCGCAAAATGACTTACTTGATTCAAAAGAAATTCAACACGATATAAGCAAAATCGCCACTTCACACTTACTAATTAGTAGTATATTTTGCAAATTTTAGCTCATCATAATGACGTCAGGTTGACCATTCCGACAGGACGCTTCTTTCTCGAGAAGTCGTGCTGACAGTTTTTTTCTGCGAAAGGTCATGACAAATATGATGATTTTAGCATTCGTCCCCCAACTTGCTTGCGTCCCAGCGACAGTGACCCTCTAAGGAGATGCCCTTTCTCCAGCCCAACCTACTAAGTATATCTACAAGTTTCAAAAAATAAATCTCGACTTTCATCGATAGACCTACATTGTGCATAGGAAATCTATTTTGCTTACACTGACGTTTATGTGATCTTTCTATGTACAGTTATCTATGCAACACTCGCTGAAATAAGTTAAAAAGAGCAGCCTCCATGTTCGTATACATGAAGACTGCTCTATGTAACTACTAGACGTGTATTATTTTACAGCATCTTTAAGCGCTTTACCTGGTTTGAAAGCAGGTACTTTGCTAGCAGCGATTTCGATTTCTTTACCAGTTTGTGGGTTACGACCTTTACGAGCCGCACGTTCACGTACTTCAAAGTTACCAAAACCAATTAATTGTACTTTGTCACCCTTTGCAAGAGCATCTTGAATTGTATCAAATACAGCTTCAACTGCTTTAGAAGCGTCTTTTTTAGAAAGACCTGCAGCTTCAGCAACAGAGTTTACTAATTCTGTTTTATTCACACCATTCACCTCCTCTCAAAGGGTCATGAACCAATTCTGTAAAAAGATTAACACATAGAAAACCGCTACGCAACTGTATTCATTCATGATTATAACCAAAAAATTAGTTTTTCACCCAAAAAACAAAAATAACAGGACTTTTCGCATAAGAACGAAAAGCCCTGTAGTATTTTTTTGCGCTTTATTTTTCTTTTTATCACTACAAAATAAATGTAACTAATCCTCTATCGCCTTCGTTCACCATACGTTCAATTGTTTGTCGCATCCGTTTTTTAGCTGTATTTGGAACTGCATCCATTTTATAGCGTATTCCTTCTTTTAACACTTCATGAAGCGGAGTTCCAAAAAGTTGCGTGTTCCATAAAGCATCACGATCATGTAAATAAGCATGATTTAAGTCCTTAAGTAATTGTTGACTATGGAATTCTGAGCCTATTAGTGGCGCGAATTCTGATTCCATATCTACACGAATAATATGATATGATGGCGCTTTTGCCTTCATACGCACACCATAAAAATTATTTTGTTTAATGAGTTCTGGTGCTGTTGGTTCAAACTCCTGCATCATTGGCAATGTGACACCATAACCAGTCGAATCTGCTTGACTAATAGCAGTTTTAAAGCGTTTTTGTGCCTCTTTTGCTTCTGCCGCCTCTTTAATAAAGAGTAGCCAATCACGCTTCGTCTCAATTGGTTCATCTAGCCATTCATTACAAACCGACTTATATAGCTCGCCTTGTAATGATACTCGAATGACCGCAGTTCCAATACCAGCATCCACATGTACCACTTCACTTTGATCAATAAAATCAATGGCTTTAAAAGCATCTGACGCCTGCTGCACATCTCTAATTTTCATAATAGATGACAACACTTCTTCCATCGAATCAATTAATGCAACATTTAATGGATGTGTTGCATCTAAAACATCTAACCAATCTGGCTTTTCCACCTCAATTGTTCGAATTGGAAATTCAAATAATGCTTCTTGCAAAATATACTGAATATCAGATGCGCGCATTTGATCAATAGAAATGGCAATTACTGGAACATTATAGCGCTCAAATAGCTCATTTCGAAGCTGCACCGTTTCCTCCCGAGCTGGCATTTGGCAATTTAATACAATAACAAAAGGTTTTCCAATATCCATTAATTGCTCTACAATTTCCTCTTCAGCCTTCTCCGCCGCACGACGACTTATACCATTGACCGTGCCATCTGTTGTTACAACAATTCCAATATTGGCATGGTCACGAATTACTTTATCCGTGCCTATTTTCGCCGCTTCCTGGAAAGGGATAGGCTCTGTATGCCAAGGTGTATGCACAAATTTCGGACCATTTTCATCCTCATAGCCCTTTGTACCGTCAATGACATAACCAACGCAATCTGCTAAACGAATTTGGAAGGTCATTTCATCTTCACCGACAGCAATACGTGTTGCTTGGGCAGGCACAAACTTCGGCTCAGCAGTCATTATGACTGGCCCCGGCGAGCTTTGTGGCAACTCGTCTTGTGCACGCATTCTTTCTGTTTCATCCACAATATTTGGTAACACGACCGATTCCATAACCTTTTTTACAAATGTTGATTTACCTACACGTACTGGACCGACAACACCAATATAAACATCGCCATTTGTGCGCTCTGCAATTTCTCTAAATACTGCTTCACTCAAGGTTTCTGCCTCCTTTATCTACGCTTTTTCACTATATGCGATCGGTTAGATAAATATGAAAAGCCCCTCACAAATGTAAGGAGCTTATTGACTAATCATTTTTATTTTTGGATTCATACTCTTGAATTAATTTTTCTCTAGCTTTTTTTGCGTCACTATTATAGGCGTCCATAAAATAAATCGGCTCACCTTTTTCATCTACTGTATATGGTAATGAATAAGCTGGCACTACTGGATATTTATCGATAAGTAGCTGACGAATATCATCTCCAGGTTTTACATCATGCTTTTCTTCTTTTAGTAGTTGCCCTAAATCTACTGAATAGTCGACATGCATTTCGCCATCGCCTGTCATAAATATTGGTAATTCAGCACCAGAATAAGGGCTCTTCACAGTTACATCTGTTTTATACCCCAATTTTTCAAAGTTAATTTGAAATACATTATCAGAAGATACACCCTTTATCGGTAAATATTCGCTTGAAAGTTTACGAATATTAATTTCACGAATTCGCTCTGCGGCATTTAAATCTACCAATTTTACTTTAGCTTCATTTTCAGGTTCCCAAATAATATACTGGAAAACCCCACCCTTTTCATAGGCGTTCCCAGGAATTTGCGCAAGATATTTAGGCATTAATTTTTCAAAATCAATTAAATATTTTATATATATATCTGTATCTTGCTCGCTATTTTTAATTGGAACTAGTCCACCAGTTGCTTCACGATATTCATCAACCGCACGCTGAACCGCAGCTAAATTATCAGCATCCGGCACTACTTTTGCCCTTTTTTCGTCTTCTGGATATGCACAACCTACTAGAAGTACAGCGGTTACAATTACCAAAAGAAAAGCACTTAGTTTTTTCATGTCACTTCCACCTCATCATTTTTATGCTGGCCATGTGGCTACAATTAGAACCATTAAAAATGTGCCAAGTCCAAACAGTATGTATGCAATTAAATTTACGATTGTACGTAAAAAAACGTTCGAAATCTTATTACGACCGAGATAAATTAAACCAATAGATATAATCAAAAAGCCAATACAATAAAACGATACCCACATTACATCAAGCGCAGGTAAATGTGCTAACGGACCCATTTAAAACAACCACCTTTCTACAACGTCACGAAACAATCAAAATATATTATACTATGTGCTTTCGCTAAAAAGAAATAGTTGTCCAATAACTATCAATTAATTATGCCACGGCCTAATTGCGTCCGAAATTGGCTTTGGGCCAACATGATGTTGGTCACTCAGTCATTGCCACAGGACGTGGCGTTCTTAGACTGGGTTCCTTTATTTCAGCGGTTGTTTGGACATCCGCTGAAAAGTAGCTTAAAACCGTATCATACCACCGTCTATAGAGGTAGGAGACTTTTGCTAGAAGTTAAATGGACATCCTGTTTAAAATAATTAATTAAAAGCACACAATAAGGCGTCTCAGATATTCTCTGAGACACCTTATTTATGTCCATTTTATGACAAAACTAATCAAATAGATTAGGTATATTGATTAACCTTATTTATCCATTTCCATTAATTTAGTATATCATGTCATCGATTTCTGGTTTTTTCATACGCATCATTAATGTATCAACCGCTATTTTTGGTTCGATATTATTAAATAGAACACTATAAAGCTCCGCAGTGATTGGCATAGCAACATCATATTTCTCTGCTAGCTGATATGCCGCTTTTGTTGTGCGTACCCCCTCAACAACCATGCCCATTTGATCGAGTACCTCTGGTAATTTCATTCCTTGCCCCAATAAATTACCTGCGCGCCAATTACGAGAGTGTACACTTGTACATGTTACAATTAAGTCCCCCATGCCTGAAAGTCCTGAAAATGTGAATGGATTCCCTCCCATTTCAACACCAAGACGTGAAATTTCAGCTAAGCCTCGAGTAATAAGTGCCGCTTTAGCATTATCACCATAATTTAATCCGTCTGAAATACCTGCCGCTAATGCAATTACGTTTTTTAATGCGCCACCAATTTCTACGCCAATCACATCTTTGCTTGTGTAGACACGGAAATATTGGTTCATAAATAAATCCTGCACTTTTTCTGCGGCTTCAATGTTTGCACAAGCTGCTGTAACCGTTGTCGGGTGGTGTAAGACAACTTCCTCTGCATGACTTGGACCTGATAGTACTACAACTTCTTCTACAAATTCTGCAGGTAGACTTTCTTCTAAAATTTCTGAAATTCGTTTTAATGTATCAGGCTCAATTCCCTTCGATACATGCACAAACAGTATTTTTTTATCGAGAGTTACGCACATTTTTTCACATACTTCTCGAATAGCCTTAGTTGGCACTGCTACGATAATTGTTTCCGAATGAGCAACTGCCTTAGCAATATCACTTGTCGCATACAAATTTGTCGGCAGTACAGTTTCAGGCAAATACTTTCTATTAGTATGCTGGTTGTTTATTTCTTCAGCTTGATCTGTTCGATGAGTCCATAAAAGTGTATCATGCCCATTTTCTGCAAGCACCATCGCAAGTGCTGTACCCCACGAGCCTGCTCCTAACACACAAACTTTTTC
This sequence comes from Lysinibacillus sp. G1-3, assembly GCF_056322905.1. Classification (NCBI taxonomy): domain Bacteria; kingdom Bacillati; phylum Bacillota; class Bacilli; order Caryophanales; family Bacillaceae; genus Lysinibacillus; species Lysinibacillus sp. G1-3. The sequence continues at coordinate 171,949 of NZ_JBWHYQ010000004.1, read as the reverse complement.
CATTCAAAATCCTCCCTTGTTAAGAAAAACAATTCACTCTTATTAGTTACGAAAAATGCTAGAGAAAATTATACTTTGCTCTTTTGTAAAAAGACGCCACCCAACAATATTGTCGGGCTGGCGTATTGTATGTGTATATTTTTCCTAAGCACGAGCACGGGAAATTAATCGAATTGGCGTTCCTTCAAAATCAAATGTTTCTCGGATACGGTTTTCTAAAAATCGTTCGTAAGAGAAATGCATTAGCTCTGGTTCATTAACAAATACGACAAATGTCGGTGGCTGGATCGCAACTTGAGTAGCATAGTAGATACGAAGACGGCGTCCTTTATCAGCTGGTGCTGGGTTACGTGCCACAGCATCCTCAATCACCTCATTAAGGATAGATGATTGAATACGCATTGCATGGTTTTCACTTACACGTTGTATAATCGGTAAAATTTGATGTACACGCTGCTTTGTATTGGCCGATACAAAAATAATCGGTGCATAGTCTAAGAATAAGAAATGCTCACGGATTTGCTGTGTAAAGACGTTCATTGTTTTTTCGTCTTTTTCAATAGCATCCCATTTATTAACTACGATGACAACAGCTTTTCCTGCTTCATGCGCATAGCCTGCAATTTTTTTATCTTGTTCTTGAATGCCTTCTTCTGCATTTAGAACGACTAAAACAACATCAGAACGTTCAATTGCTCGTAATGCACGTAATACAGAGTATTTCTCTGTCGTTTCGTATACTTTCCCTTTTTTACGCATACCTGCCGTATCAATAATGACATATTCCTGATCATCATACACATACGGAGTATCAATAGCATCTCGAGTAGTCCCTGCGATATTACTCACAATAACGCGGTCTTGGCCTAAAAATGCATTTACTAACGAAGATTTTCCGACATTTGGACGACCAATTAACGAGAATTTAATAACCTCTTCTCCATATTGCTCTTCATCTTCCTTAGGGAAATGATTAGCACATTCGTCCAATAAATCCCCTAAGCCTAAGCCGTGAGAACCAGAAATTGGCCAAGGCTCACCAAAGCCAAGCGCATAGAAATCATAAATCATTTCGCGCATGTCCGGGTTATCAATTTTATTAACTGCTAAAACGACCGGTTTTTTTGTTTTGTATAAAATTTTAGCTACTTGCTCATCAGCAGCTGTTACACCTTCACGACCATTTGTCATAAAGATAATAACGTCCGCTTCATCAATGGCGATTTCCGCTTGTTGACGAATTTGTTCTAAAAACGGCTCGTCCCCAATCTCAATACCACCTGTATCAATAATATTAAAGTCATGTGTTAACCACTCTGCCGAACTATAAATACGGTCGCGTGTAACGCCTGGAATATCTTCCACAATCGAGACACGTTCTCCAACGATACGATTAAAAATCGTCGACTTACCTACGTTCGGACGACCTACGATGGCTACTACTGGTTTCGTCATCTGTACTTCATCCTTCCAACTTCTTGTCTTTCGCTATTATACACGAAAAATGCCATTATATCATATCATATCCATGAATGTGCGCGCTATGTACCGTTCTTTAAGTCTATTTAGAAATTTTTATATCATTTCGGCTGAGCTGTTTGAATGTTCGATGTGATGTAATTATCTTCGAGTCTGATTTATTCTATCCGTTTTACTTTGATTGTTCTTCCCATCGTTTTGGCTTTTCTATCCGTTTCCTCCATAAAAAAGCGAGGACACAAACCGTATCCTCGCTTGTCAAGTTTATTTAAAGTTTTTCAGCTTATCGCCAATGACATCACCGAAAGAGAAACCTGTGTTTTCTTCTGGTAATTCATAGTCGATTACTTCCTCTGCCTCAGGATTTTCAAGTAAATCTTTAATGCTTAATGCTAAACGGCCATCTGCAGCATTTACGTCAAGCACTTTCACCTGTACCTCTTGTCCTTCTTTTAAAGCTTCATGAGGCGTATTAATGTGCTTATGCGCGATTTGCGAAATATGCACTAAACCTTCTACTCCTGGGAAAACTTCCACAAATGCTCCGAAAGAAGTAAGACGTTTTACTTTTCCATCTAACACTGTACCTTTAGCTGCACGCTCTTCAATGTTCGACCAAGGACCAGGTATCGTCTCTTTAATAGATAATGAAATACGCTCATTTGCTGGGTCTACAGAAAGGACTTTCACCTTCACCTCTTGTCCTTCTGATAAAACCTCACTCACATCACTCACATGCTCATGAGACACTTGTGAAATATGAACAAGGCCATCAATACCACCAAGGTCAATAAAGGCACCAAATGATGCAATACGCTGTACTTTACCGTCTAAAACATCGCCAGTTTTAATTTGGTTAATAACATCTTTCTTTTGAGAAGCTTTTTCAGCTTCCACTACAGCACGGTGTGATAAAATCAAGCGATTTTTTTCTTTATCAAGCTCAACAATTTTAAAGTTAAGAGACTTACCTTTATAGTCTTCAAAATCATCAACAAAGTAGTCTTCTACTAGGGATGCAGGAACGAAGCCACGTACCCCTAAATCTACGACAAGACCACCCTTAACAATATCTTTTACTTCCGCTTCGAAAATTTCCTCTGCGTTGAATTTTTGCTCAAGTGTATCCCATGCTTTTAAAGCATCTACTTTACGTTTTGATAATACATAGTTTTCTTCTTCAACCTTTGTAATCATCAACTCCAACTCATCTCCGACAGAGATGACGTCAGACGCTTTTTCAATGTGTAAGCTTGATAATTCACTTATCGGTACAATACCGTCAAATGGTGCACCTGGGATCGAAACAGTTACCGCTTTTTCATCAACCTGCTCAGCAATACCTTTGACGATATCACCTTCGTTAAACGTTTGTTCTACATTGTTCATTTCTTCAGACATATGTAACCCTCCTTCGCATCTTCCCTTACTATTTTATTCGATATTGAAGACAAAGACAAAAATAAATCCTTTAAATTCAAAAAATTGTCTGAAATTTTCGGATTTACAGCATTTTTTCTTGCGCTAATTTTAAAATGGCCTGTGCTGCATCATCAATTGACAATGCTGTCGTGTCTAAAAATATGGCATCTTCTGCTTGAATTAGTGGTGATGCTTCACGCTCGCTATCCATTTTATCGCGCAGGGCAATTTCTTCTTGAAGCTTTTCAACGGTAGATTCAATTCCTCGCTTTTGATTGTCAATAAAACGACGTCTTGCTCTCTCTTCTACAGTTGCAGACATAAATATTTTTAGTTCTGCATTTTTTAATACATGTGTAGCAATATCGCGCCCATCCATCACTACACCGCCATTAGCTGCCAGCTTTTGTTGCTGTTTTACTAATAGTTCGCGTATTTTAGCATGAGCTGCTACTTGTGAAACAGATGAAGTGACCTCATTTGATCGAATTTCAGCAGAAACGTTCTTTCCATCTAAAAAGACAAGTTGTCCTTGAGAAGAAGGCTTTAAGTCAATTGTGCTAGATGCAAGCATTTCTGCTAATTTTGTTTCATCATCTAAATGTATGTTTTGTTGCATTGCTTTATACGTGACAGCACGATACATAGCACCTGTATCGATATAAGTAAATTCAAGTGCCTCTGCAACGATTTTTGCGATTGTGCTTTTCCCAGCGCCAGCCGGTCCATCAATCGCAATTTGAATGTTTTTCTTCATATTTCCCCCTACTTTCTATCACACCATATTGTATCATAAAAAAGCCCTCTTCAAGGAGAGGGCTTTCTAAAATCTAATTACTACTCGAGTTGAAGGTGTGTAAACTTCCTATCAATTATTCCTCGGCATAATTGCTTCAGAATCTACTTTGTGATTAGTCCTGCATGAGGGACGAATGATATCGGTCATTTCAGTAAAATTTCACTGGACGTGGCGTTGTTAAACCGAGTTCCTCTTTTTCTGCGGGTTTTTGGACATCCGCTGAAAAGCAGCTTAAATCCGCATTCATCTCACCCACCTATAGCGGTTGAGAAAACAATTAATAAGCGAAAAAATTAATCATCAAAAGGATTTATTTCTTTACGACGATTCACTAACTGACGTTCAAAACAGAAACGAACAATATGCTGTTGGTCTACATCATCAGTATCTGTTAGTTGTATAGTGGCAATTTTTTGGGCATCTTTTTCGAATATACGAACAACCGTCGCATCCGTAATCACGTATTTAACATCTCCGTTGGCATATGGTAAAACGATTGTTAACTGAACATCATCACCAGCTTGGAAATTAATTACCCCTTTCAAGAGAACTGCCAATCCACCTGCGCTAATATCCGTTGTTACTAGCTGATATTTGGCATCTTGAAACTGTATCGCTATATCTACAGGCGTTTCCACACGTACATATTCACGACGCTGAATTTTAATAAAGTCATCTTCCTTTGGACAATGCAACATAATCATAGGAATGTTACCAGCTCTACGCCCAACCACTTCAGTACTAAAAGCAAATGATAGTTTATCATCCGTGTGAAAAGTTGCTCTAAATTCAGATCCATCTATTAAAAAAGCTGTTTTGTTTGTGGCAACATTTATTGGATAATCGATATAAATAATATTTTCAGTTTGTTCTACAACTTTACAGCGAAATTTTTCAACACTCTCTGTATAAGTTGGTTCAAGTTCTAATTGAGTACCAATTTTTATTTCCATGAGCATCTCCTCGAACACAAATATACTTTATTATCGCATGAGATGCCCATTCTGGCTATATAAAAACTGGTAGTTTTTTCTTAGATTACGTTAAATATTCCACTTTTAAAACATTGTGATTTTCTGCGTCAATAACAATTCTGAACGTTTCTTGCGTATTTTTATCACGTACCGCAATTACCTCATAACAAAGGCGCTGTTCAAATTGACCATTATCTGTATAAATATTTCTTACTTCTTCTACTTTCACGTCGGCATCGAAGAAAGTTTTCCAATCAATTGGTTTTGCTGTTTGTTGTTTAATCGTCTCTTCCTGAATATATTCCATCGCATTTGCACCAAGTAACTCGCCTGTATCCTTAGCAAGTTTTAATTGCACCCCATCCGCATATACCAATGCATTATCACCAGGGTGAACCCGTGCAAATGTCACATGCCATGCCTGATGATTTTCACGAGTTTCCACAAATGCAACATCATTCATTCCAAGTCTTTTTACATATTCTTCAGCTTTTTTCATAATTTCATCCTGCGATACCCTTGCTTCATCTACCGGACGTTCCACTAAGTAGGAAATTAAATGCCCGCCTTTTTCTGTTAAATCAACATATCCTAAACGAATGCCTTGGTGGAATTGGATATGATAAAACGGATATGGTGCAGTATCGCTACTTTTTGTAACAGTAAATGTTGCATCTTTTATGATAGGGAATAATTGTTTTACTTTTTCCAATGCTTCTTTTTCAGTAATGACTGAATCTTGCAATGCTTTAAGTTCTATTTTTTTCTGCCAATCCGATTCACTTAATGTAAGCGGGAAATCTTTTTCGCCGTAATCCTTTAATGTCTTTTGCACATTATCAAATGTTGTATTAGGGTTCTTCGTATCTACTTGTCGTAACCAGACATCCATTTTACCGTTATTTTTATAAAAATCTACTGTTGCAGCTGACCATTCATCTGAAAGAGATTGTAAATTTGTAGAGACTTGTGGCATTTTTTCTCGCCAAGCTTGGTAATCACCTGTTTTAGATGTTTTCTTTGCCTCATCTCCGAGGCGCCCTAAGTAATTTAGCCAGTCGTTCGACATTTCCTGCCCGATAGGAATATTAGACATAGACGTTCGAACGTCAGAGCTTAGTCGCCAAACAGAATCTAACTCATTGTGAATCGCTTGATCATCTCGAAACAATAGAGATTGTGAAACAGCTCTTTGTAGATGCGATAATTTTTCAGATGCATCCGTTAAATTATCTGTGTACTGAGCTAGCACAGTACGTTGTAAACTTTTATTTTCTCCGTACATATTAATGCTATATGCCCCTAAGCCAATAACTGCCGCAGTGAGTATAACGAGCATAGTTCTCATTTGTTTTCCTCCTTTCTATGAACAGAAAATGTGTTCTCCAATTCGTTTAATTTGAGGTCTTGACCAAATCCACTTACTTGTAGCTGTTTTCGGATTAAAATAATAAAGTGCATTTTCTGAAGGATCCCATCCATTCATAGCATCAAGAACCGCTTCTTTTGCACGTTCGTTTGGTTCAAGCCAAATTTGTCCATCTGCCACCGCAGTAAAGGCTAGCGGTTGGAAAATGATACCTGAAATAGTATTTGGGAAATCAGGACTCTCTAAACGATTTAAAATAACAGCCGCTACTGCTACCTGCCCTTCATAAGGCTCTCCCCTAGCTTCACCATAAACAGCATTCGCGATTAACTGAATATCTCTGTCAGTATATTTTGGAGGTATTTGAGTTTGAGTACCATTATTATTACTACTACCACTGCTTTTACCGCCACCGCCACCGCCGCCGCCAGTGTTTGCTTTCACTTGCTGATCAAGTGGAACTCCACCAAAATAGGTGAATTGATTTCCTGCATTTAATTGCGCTTTGACCCATCCTTCATCGTAATCTGAATAACCTGATAAAGCTTTTTTAGTTTTAGCACCAGCTACTCCATCTATTGGTAAACCATATTTTTCTTGAAAATTACGTAAAGCCCAATATGTGTTATAGCCAAATTTGCCATCAATTTTACTTTTATAAAATCCTAAGTATTGTAGCCTTGCTTGTAGCTCAATTACATCCTCTCCATAAGCACCACGAGAAATTTGTTGCTCGGTAAATGCAATGGCATCATTTTGCGGAATAGCAAATATACTAACCCCCAAAATCAAAGCAAAAATTATGCTTACTAAACGCACTATCATCACTCCTTTTTTTCATAGCTTGAAACAAACGACTCATTTTATACATATCAATTTTGCTTCAGCGAAATTGCGTCCAGAATCGGCTTTGTTCTTAGGCCTGCAGATGTTTTTTGTGCGAAAGCACAGTGCTAACGTAGCTTCAGCAAATGGTCTTGGTTTTGTCTTTGCGAAAGCGAAGCGTCAGCAACAACACGAGGGCCGACACGATATTGGTGATTTCGGTAATGCCACAGGACGCGGCGTTTTTACCTATGCAGGTCAGTTAGCCTATATTGAACTCCCTTTCGATTCCGTGACATCCGCTGGGGGCTTTGGGCCAACAAATGTTTTCTGTGTGAAAGCGCAGTGCTAACGTAGCGTCAGCAACAACATGATGTTGGTCACTCAGTCGTTGCCACAGGACCTGGCGTTTTTAGATTGAGTTCCTATATTTCAGCGTGTTTGGACCCCCGCTGAAAAGTAACTTAAATCCGTATTCCTCTCACCACCTATAGAGGTGGAAGATTTCTGTAACTGCCGTTTTACTTTCGCTACGAAAACATTTGTAGCTGACGTTTCACTTTCGCTACGAAAACATTTGCTGAAAGAAGTTAAAAAGAAAAGCGCAGAAATCTTTTTTAGATTTCTACGCTTTATATTTTTTTATGCATATGCAAATGTTGTACTAGGTGATAATGAGCAAGCTTGACTTTTCGTAGCCCAAACCACCACAAAAATAGCATAAAAGGTATCATTAAATATACCCAATATCCTTTAAATGATAAAATTGTATTATATAAAATGTGTAATACTACCGGTGCACAAAGCGCCATAGCAATCATTTCTTTCGTCTTTGCAAACTTTGAAAACTTGGCACGTCCATAATAATAGCCCATTACAACACCGAACAAAGCATGACTCGATACAGGTAATAATGCACGCATAAAAGCAGTATCTAAACCGAAAGAAAATAAATAAAGAACATTTTCAATTGTGGCAAAACCAAGAGATATGCTTGCACCATACAGTATGCCATCATAAGGATCATCGAATTCTACATGATTGTAGATTGCGATTAACAGAATAAACCATTTAAAAAACTCTTCAACTACACTCGAAAAAACTACATCTTGTAGATAAAGATATCGAAAGACCCCTTCCTCTGTTAGTACATATTGTAAGAACAAGATTGGGAACGTTAAAAATGCGCCATACAAAAACGTTTGAAGTAAGGTTCTTCTTGGCTCCGTTGCCATCTGATTGCGCAAATAAAAGTAACTAAAAAGCGCTAAACCGGGAGCAATGGCAGCTGATAATAAGATGATCATGATGCCGGCCCCTTTCAAAAATCAATTTCACCTTGACATAATGATGTTAAGATTTTAAAATTCGTGACATCCTTCTGACTTTTCCAACAATGTTTTTTATACGAAAGTGAAGCGTCCGGATCACAATGTTGGTTAACTTTAGCATTTTTGCAGGATGTAAAATTTCATAGCCTATGTTTATCTATTCTGTCGGTTAATGGACAAAAAGTATATCGTATGTCATAGGCGGAAAACTTTTGTGACATTTTCCGACAAAAAACATCTATTACATGAAGATAAACTGCTATTATTATACCATGTTATGACACAAAACTTTTTAAAAGGAGATATTATTTTTTATGAAAAAAACAATTTTATTAATTCATACAGGTGGAACAATATCTATGGCGATGAGCGATGAAGGTGCCGTTATGCCTAACAAGGAAAATCCTCTTATGAAGGAAAGTAGTAAACTTGATGCGCTTGCCACAATTATTGAAATGGAGGCATTTAACCTCCCATCACCACATATTACTCAAAAAGAAATGCTTAAATTACGTAATCTTATTATCAAAAAAGTTGCAGAGGAGAAAATTGATGGCGTTGTTATCACCCATGGTACTGATACATTAGAAGAAACAGCATACTTTTTAGAGTTAACGACTGATTTATCAATTCCTATTGTTTTAACAGGTGCCATGCGCTCCTCAAACGAACTTGGTGCAGACGGGGTTTATAATTTAGTAGAAGCCGTTCGTGTAGCTGTAGATGAAGAAGCTCGCGAGAAAGGCGTTCTTGTTGCCATGAATGACGAAGTCCACCTTGCTGTTAATACTACAAAAACAAGCACTAGTTCAGTAAATACTTTCCAGTCACCTCAGTATGGCCCGATCGGACTTATTACAAAATCAAGAATATTATTTCATCATGCTCCTATCCGCCGTCAATATGTAGATATAGATGGATTATCAAAACGAGTAGCCATGCTGAAAGTGTACGCTGGCATGGAAGTTGATTTACTTGATGTAGTACTCGCATGTAAATATGATGGCGTTGTATTAGAGGGCCTTGGACAAGGCAACGTCCCTCCATCAGTAGTGAAAGGTATTGAAAGTCTTATAGAACGCGGCATTCCAGTTATACTCGTATCCCGTTGTTTTAATGGTATCGCAGAAGGTGTATACGGCTATGATGGTGGTGGCAAAATGCTCGAAGACCTAGGAGCTATATTTGCAACTGGCATTAATGGTCAAAAGGCTCGATTAAAATTATTAATTGGGCTCAATAAAGTTGGAGCGCCTATTGATTTAAAAGAATTTTTCATGTAAGGCTAATGTATTCGATATTCACGTTGGCTTATGCATCTAAAATTTGCTTATAATAACCTAAAATATTATGTAACTGATCGATTGCTATATCAAAATCTGGCTGAATAACAGACAGCTGTACGAAATTTCATCGACGTAAGTATTGGCTATCCGCATGAACATAAAAACCATTTAAATTTAAATCTCTCTGTAAATTTGCCAAATCCTTAGAAAGCTGTAAAGTGATGAGCATCGGATACTGTCTAGTTGAAACTTGATAGTGCTTGAATCGTAGCTGCTGCAATGTTATGTTATCAATTATGCCTCGGCATAATTGCGTCCTTAATCGGCTTTGTGCTTAGGCCTGCACGAGGGCCGACACGAGGTCGGTCATTTCGGTAATGCCACAGGACGTGGCGTTTTTACCGATGCAGGTCAGTTAGCCGTTATCGCATGGATGCGATGATTTTAGGCTAACATCCTTTGCGAACTCCTTTCCGATTCCGTGACATCCGCCGGAGGCTTTAACTTCTTTCAGCGGGTTTTTGAACACCTGCTGAAAGAAATTAAAACGTTGCTGTAGCTGTCCATATCTTTCTGGATATGCTTGTAATACTGCAACAACATTATCAACAAGTACTGCTGGTAATGCAAACGGAATCGAACTTTGTTGGTAAAACAATGAGAGCACCTTTTAAAGTACCCCCTAAAAAGGTCCAAATAAAAGCATCTTTTCCAATCATACTACCTGCATTTCTAGCCCCTATGTTTTTACTTCTTTCTTCCTGTAATTTAACACCATATACTTTTCCAACAAAATAAACCGTCATAAAGCTCCCTACAAAATAACTAAGTAACCAATATTATCCAAGTGCTCCTTCACACCTTTTTAACAACTTCGATTTGATTAGAGAAATTACTTATCATCATTATAACGCGGGGTTGATTTCCGTTTCGAGTGGGCCTTTCTTAGGGAGCATCAGATGAGCCGCCTTACTCTCAATCCGTCACTTCAGCCCTTTTTTCCTTCGCTTGGACTCTTTGATCCATCGCTTCAGCTCTTCTTTCCGAAAAAAAAACTGTATAAGCAGCTTACTTGCCTATACAGCTCCTATTGCTATTTTTCTTTTTCTACAATTGTCTTCGCAATACAATCGCCATGGTAACGACCATTTTCAATAAAAATTTCATTGGCATTATTTCCAGCTGCAATAACTCCTGCAATGAATAATCCTTCTACATTCGTTTCCATAGTTTCTGGATTAAAGAAAGGACGACCCGTTTCATCATCAATAGAGACACCCATTGCTCGAATAAATGAATGGTCAGGATGATAGCCTGTCATCGCAAAAACAAAATCATTTTTGAATGTTTTTTCGTTACCATCCATTTCTACAACGACCTCATGCTCACGGATTTCCAGTATATTTGTATTGAAATGCATTTGGACTTCATCATTTCGTACTAGACCTTCAAATTCTGGTAAAACCCATGGCTTGATGCTAGGTGAATACTCACTACCACGGTAGACAACAGTAACGCGAGCTCCAGCCTTATTCAACTCAAGCGCTGCATCTACTGCCGAATTTTTCCCACCGATTACAAGAACATCAGTATCAAAAAATTCATGTCCCTCTTTAAAGTAATGGTAGACTTTCTGTAATTTCTCACCTGGAATGTTTAAATAATTTGGATGGTCATAGTAGCCTGTTGCAATCACAACATAAGGTGTTGTATAAACCTCTTTATCTGTCGTTACTGTAAACATCTCTCCATTTTTTACAACGCTATCTACTTTTTCGAAGCGATTTACTTGAATATCCTTCAAACGCACAACTTCTCGATAATAAACTAGTGCTTGGTTTCGCTTTGGTTTACGACCTTCAATAATAAAAGGGACATCGCCGATAGCTAGTCGTTCACTCGTACTAAAAAAAGTTTGATGTGTAGGGTAATTGTAAATCGCATTTACGATATTTCCTTTTTCAATAACAATTGGCTTTAAACCAATATTTTGCAAGGCTATTGCTGCTGCTAAACCACATGGGCCTCCTCCAACAATAATTGCATCTACTTGCTGCATTTCTTGACACTCCTATCAACTTTGTATTAGCAAAATACTAATACTTTACTTTTAACTTCTTTCAGCAAATGTTTTCGTAGCGAAAGTGAAACGTCAGCTACAAATGTTTTCGTAGCGAAAGTGAAACGTCAGCTACAAATGTTTTCGTAGCGAAAGTGAAACGTCAGCTACAAATGTTTTTGTTGGCCTAAAGCCTTCGCCGGATGTTACGGAAATCGGAAAGGAGTTCTTTGTGCATGCACAAAGCCGATTCCAAACGCAATTATACCAAGGCATAATTGATTAATTGGGCATTTACCGAATAAATCCTTATCGCTTCCATTATACGCCTTCTAAAGAGTTTTGGTTGTTTATTTACCCGAAACTTCAATGTCAATAATATGACACTGCGGTCTCGCACCAAGCCGGAAAGGTAATAATGTCGTACCGTAACCATTGCTTACTAACGTCATCACACCTTCACGCTCCCGATATGAGCCTTTAGGATGCACTCCATATGGGCCAATTCTAATTTGACCACCATGTAAATGCCCACCCATCATTAAATCTGCTCTAAATTTTGCACGGACTTCTGCAAAAACACCAGGGTTATGTGCGATAAAAACAACTAAGTCTTTCTCTTCGACCTTTGCAAATGCTTCATCAAACCTACTTTTCATTATAGATGTATCTTCAATTGCATTAAGCCAAAAGCGGTTTTTCTTAGGGAGTAATACAGCATCATTGGCAATAATCTGAACACCATGGTCCTGTAAAATACTTCGAAATCGCTCTTCGCCTACTTCTCTGTCATTATTACCCCATATAAAATAAGTTGGTCCTAAAGGCGTTAATAAATTTAGGTTGTCATGAATACGTTGAATGGGTGTGCGTCCATCTGCAAAATCTCCACCAATAATAACAGCATCAAATGGACCATCTAACTGCTCAATCATCTGGCGGTTAATTTTGCGTAAATGGGTATCCGAAATAAAAAATAGTCGTATTTTTTCCTGTTCACCCTTTAATTGTAATTGATGATGTAAAACATTATTTTCATGTGCAACCTTCAACATATAAAGCACGAACGCGATGACTACTAAAATAAATAGTCCAAAATAAATCATTCTTTCACTTCTCCTTACGAAAACAAAAAGACGATTCATTTAAAATAAAGAATCGCCTTTTCACTAAATAAGACGTACGCCTTAACCCTATTTGGTGTTAACGTTTGTCCATTATTTTATACTCGAAAAACATTATTGCCAAAGAATGACATCCGTTTTCTTATGGTAACTTAATCACTTGCCCAACTGATAAATTATTAGAAGACATACCGTTGGCTGCACGGATTTTTGCTAGTGTTGCTTCACTGCCATCACCGTAGTGATTCAATGCAATACGATATAGGTTTTCATTTGCTTTTACAGTATGTGTACTTGCATTTGCAGATTGTTTTGCTTCTTCTGCTTTTCGTGCTTCCTCAGCCTTACGTGCTTGTTCAGCTTTTCTATCTGCTTCGGCTTGTGCTCTTCTAGCTTCATCTGCATTTCTAGCTTGCTCTGCATTCTTAGCTGCTTCGGCTTTTCTAGCTTCTTCTGCATTCTTTGCTGCTTCGGCTTTTTTCGCTTCCTCTGCTGCCTTCTGTTCTGATGCTAATTTCTCTGCGTCTTTTTTAGACGTTTCCTTTGCTTTATCGCCATCTTTGTTTTTGTCAGTTGACACAGGTACATCTTTATCCCCTGACTTATCAATTTCTACAATTTCTTCCGAAGAATTTTTTTCAGCTTCTTCAATCGTTGATCCAGGTTCATAGAATTTTAAGAAATAGACTAATATTGATAATGGAATTAAGATAAAAATTACAAAAAGAATCGTCATTAATGGCGTTTTTCGTTTTGTATTTTTTGGCTTTTTATTATTACTTCCATTTTTATTCATTCTTGCAACTCTAGATAAAGCTTCCTGTTCTTTTTGTTCTTCTTCAAAAGATTGACGATGTTCTTCGATTTTATCGCGATAATCTTCTTTACTCATTCGTCTTTCCTCCAACCTCACTACGCTTTCTATCATTCTATTATGACGAATTTTGCGAAAAAAGTAAATGACCGTAAATTATAGTCTAAAAAGGGCATATCACCAAAGCTTGGAGTCTATCCGTTCTGACCGGACACTTTCTTGAAGGCATCCGCTAAGCCGCTTCTCTCGCAAGACTTGCCCTGGGTCTCTGGCCAACAGATGTTTTTTGTGCGAAAGCGAAGCGACAGCACGCTGTTGGTCGCGAAGGCGTTATCAAGGATGTGATGGTCTTAGCCTTCGTTCCCCTATCGCTGATCCCCAAGGAGTCGCCCAGTCGAAACTACGTTTATCAAATGTCATCCACAACTTTTGGTGATAAGCCTCTATAAACCCATTAAGAGTTGTTTTAACCGACTTTCCCATGGAATCATTTCTATTTTTTTCTCTTCCGCCAAGCGTACCTTATTGATTTCATCATAATGGATTCCGCAATTTTCACAACAGTTTTCCGGTTTTTTCAGCAATTTTTGCCCAAAATACCCGACTAATTTTGTGCGTATACAGTCTTTTGTCTGAGTCATTTTATGCATTTTATCGACAGCATGATATTTTTCTAGTGCCAAATGATTTAAACGCACTTTCACTTGTTCCATCGTTTCTTGTTGCAGCCAGTAATCAAGCACACGAAAAGCGGTCTCACTTAGTTCTCCATTTTTCAACATTTGAGAAGGGTGTACTTGTTGATTTAGTAGTTCCTGATAACGATCAACATGACCAACTGTTGGCAAATCGCCTGTTACAACAAATTTCGCAAGTTCCTCGTCGCCATCACTATATAGTAATATAGCGAGCGCTGGTTGACCATCACGCCCTGCACGGCCAATTTCCTGCATGTAATTTTCTACATTAGCAGGCATCGTTTCATGGATGACCTGACGAATATCAGACTTATTGATACCCATTCCAAAAGCATTCGTAGCCACAATCCAGTCAAGCTCTCCGTCAATAAACTGTTGCTGAATAAACTGACGGTCCTCAGCAATATAGCCTGCATGATACGCTGCAGCTCTTATACCTGCCTGTATAAGCGCCTCACTATATTGTTCAGCACGCTTCCGCGAGGACATATATAATATACCCGGTCCTGCAGTCTCTTTAACATGTTGCATAATCCAATGTGCTTTATCTGCCCTATCCTCAAATACAACACGCCCAAGGTGAATATTAGGCCGATCCACATTGTACAAAAACTCAAATGGCGTATCCAATGACAATGTTTCTCGTATATCATTGACTACTTTATTCGTCGCAGTCGCTGATAAAGCTAAAACTGGTGGCCGATTCACTTGTGAAAACCATTGTCCAATTCGTAAATAATCTGGTCTAAAATCAAAGCCCCACTGTGAAATACAGTGTGCCTCGTCCACTACGATAAGACCTAGCTGCATTTGTGAAAGCTTATCTTGAACCTGTTGCTGTAAAAGCATCTCTGGCGAAGTAAAGATAAAGCGAAACTGCTCTAAGAAATGTAACGCATATCGTTTTTCACTTACGGTTAAAAATGAATTTAAGGCAACTACCCTCTTTTCACCAAAACGTTTTAGCTCTTCTACTTGATCCTGCATAAGAGAAAGCAAAGGAGAAACAATTAAAATCGGCTTCTGCAAAATATATCCTGGCAACTGGTAACAAAGTGATTTCCCCATTCCTGTTGGTAATAAAGCAATAACATCTTTTTTTTCTAAAATTGCTTCAATGACCTCTTTTTGGCCTGGACGAAATGTTGTATAGCCAAAATACTTTGCTAACGTTTGTTCAAGTTCCATTTATACTTCTCCTTTCGCAAGGACAAGCCTTAACTGAAAATAACTCATACCTTCAACTACTTCATGCAATGTTTTCAATTTTTTAGTTTGATAATGTTTCGATGCCTGCCAAACTTTTTCCGCTTCTTCATAAGAGACGAACGGACCAATCGAAAAGTTCGGTTCATTCATAGCTAATTCTACCAAATGATCCTCAATTGTACTTTGTTTTAATTTCCTTATTTGCACAATCTGTTCAATTGAATAGCCCTGCTCATATAAATGTGCTGTTTGCTGCGCTGAATCGGTTAATAATGCTTTTACTCTTAATCCCTCTGTTATTTTACCGAGCAAGGGACAATCATTTGTCTGATGAATTTCATTTAAATACGTATGTAGCAATTCTATAAACGCTAATTGACAATCTAAAACTGTTTCCTGGCGTTGACTAGCGAGCTGCTGCCACGTCCATCCTGGTAATCTATGACCACTTAACCGATAGAGGACGAGTTGCTTATTAGCATCTGACAAGGGTAACACAGACAGTACCTGTTCACATTCCTGCAATAATTGTTGCTGTAAATGTCCATCTTGATAGTGATGCTCAACTAAAAAAGATCTTACCCAGGATTGAATATTCGTATCCCTACTAATAGGAGAAAATGAACGAACCTCAGCACTTTGATAAGATAAACTTTGTACAATTAACGAGAGCCTTGCAAAAAATACATGCTCATTACCCCTATAGTGCCATCCGTCAAATAAAAAGTCAGGCGTCTGCTCCGCTCGCTGTAAACCTAGTTTTTTCATGGAATAGTGACCAGATTCTTGTATTGTTAACCAACTATACTGCAAAAATAATGATACAGCTTCATCAAATGTCTTCCGTGGTAACTTAGGTAATAATCCAAAATAATTATGTAACTTAAATAGGCCAATGTCTTGAATAGTCTGGCCTGAGCGCTTTCCTCTTAATACATGATAAGCAGCTGAAATAGTTCGTTCGTTATTTAGTTTTTGAAAGATTTGCAATAAAATTTGATGAAACATAGACGCAAATTCCTCCAATTTAATAGTATTTATGTTGAAATGTAAGATAAACATCTTTAAAATGAGTATGAAGCTTTGATAGGAACATGTAAAAAGGAGAGAAAAAAAATATGGCTAAATACACAATTGTTGATAAAGATACATGTATCGCTTGTGGCGCTTGCGGAGCCGCAGCACCAGATATTTATGATTATGATGATGAAGGTATCGCCTTCGTTATTTTAGATGATAACATGGGAACAGCTGAAGTTCCAGAAGATCTACTAGAAGACATGCAAGATGCTTTCGAAGGCTGCCCTACTGACTCAATCAAAGTAGCAGATGAGACTTTCGATGGCGACTCATTAAAATTCGAATAGGTTTAATTGTATCTTTAAAGGCATCCTTAACTGGGTGCCTTTATTTTATCTCCTCATGTATTAGTTGATTGAAGCGGTGACTGAGCGACTCCTTAGGGATCAACAATAGAGGAACGAAGGCTAAGAGCATCACATCCTGTAATAACGCCTTCGTGACCAACATCGTGTTGGCCCGAGACCCTGCAGCGCAGCGGATGTTTTCTGTGCGAAAGCGTAGCGACAGCAACAAATGTTTTATTTGTGCGAAAGCGATGCGGCAGCAACAAATGTTTTATCTGTGCTAAAGCGTAGCGACAGCAACAACAAAGCGCCCAGCCGGAACGGAAATCAACCAAACGTTATGGTGATGAGCCATTTTTCCAAACGAACCACTTAGTAACAGATGCTTATACCACGATTCATCTCTAACATAATGGAGATGGATTTTTTTATACTTTTTAATGTAAATTCGGCCACTCTTTTCAACTTATTATTGCAACCATTTTTTATGTATGATAAGATTTTAGTAGTTGGTACTAATAACAGATATTATTTCATAAACATAAATAAAGGGGTTCTTATTAGATGATGGATAATTTATTACAATTAAAAGATAAGAATATTGTCGTAATGGGCGTGGCAAACGATCGAAGTATTGCTTGGGGTATCGCAAAACGTTTATTTGATGTAGGTGCAAATGTTATTTTCACATACCGTCAAGAACGTTCATTAAAAAAATTACAAATGCAATTAGAGAAAATCGGACAATCCGATTCACTGATCGTACAATGTGATGTCAACAGCGACGAGAGTACAAAAGCAGCTTTCGAAGAAATCGGTACAAAAGTAGGCGTAATCCATGGGATTGTCCACTCAGTAGCGTTTGCTAATGCAGAAGATTTACACAATCGCTTCTTAAATACAACTCGTGATGGCTATGCATTTGCGCAAGACACTAGCGCCTATTCTCTTATTTCAGCAGCAAAGGCCGCACATCCTTATATGACTGAGGGCGGTTCTATCGTAACAATGAGTTACTTAGGAGCAGAGCGTGTACTAGATGGTTACAATGTTATGGGTGTAGCAAAAGCTGCATTAGAGGCATCTATGCGCTATCTTGCTGCAGATATTGGTAAAGATAATATTCGCGTTAATGCGATCTCAGCAGGAGCGATTCGCACACTTGCTGCAAAAGGGGTTCCTTCTTTCAATACAATTTTACACAAAATCGAAGAAACAGCTCCTTTAAAACGTAATGTTCAACAAGATGAAGTAGCAGACATGACAATCGTTATGCTTTCTCACTTATCTCGCGGTGTAACAGGCGAAACGATTTACATTGACGCAGGCTACAACATTATGGGTTAAATACAAAGAAGCATGGAAGATCAAAACTGATCTCTCATGCTTTTTTGTTTCGGATTTATAAATCTGTTATTTTATTACCTTTGGGGCAGGGTAATCAAAGCCCTTTGTATCTACTTCGACCTTTTTCATTTGTTGGTCTTTTATTGGTTTTTCACCTTCTCGTTCAACAGCAGCGATAGCATCTACTGTTTCCATCCCCTCGATTACTTTCCCAAAAGCAGCATATTCGCCATCAAGTTGCGGAGTATCCTTTACCATAATGAAAAATTGAGATCCCGCAGAATTCGGATCATTTGAACGAGCCATTGAAATGACACCACGTTCATGCTTTAAATCATTTTTAAAATCATTTGATGTAAACTCACCTTCTATCGAATAGTCCGGTCCTCCTGTACCATTACCTGAAGGATCTCCACCTTGAATCATAAAATCAGGGACAACTCGATGGAAAATAAGACCATCATAAAAGCCTTTTTTAGCTAAGGAAATAAAATTTGCTACCGTATTCGGCGCTGTAGAAGGCTCTAATTCGATGACGATTTTTTCATCATTGTTCATCGTAATCGTCACAATTGGATTTTCCTTCACCTTTGATGAATAATCTACATTGTCTTCCGATTTTTCTTTAGCAGCTCCACAACCTGTCAAAACTAAAACTGCCGCCAGCATAGCAAAGACAAAAGAAAATCCTTTATTACGTGTAAACATATCTTTCAACTCCTCTTTATATCCAGTCTACTCATTATACTATCAAATAGTTTAGGACAAATCATTTTTTATGAAGATCATGTAAATGAAGGAAATAAACTCAATAACACACCACAAAGACAAAAGATTCCTAGTGCCCTGCTACAATGCGTTGTTTAGTAATGATCCTCTTTAATAAAAATGAAAGTAAGCATGCTATGACTAAAAATACCGCAATCATACATATAACGCCTCCCCAGCCAAAGTGCATCCAAAACACACCCCCAACCGTTCCTCCAACACTTGAACCGAAATAATAAAAAAATAAATAGAGAGAAGAAGCTTGTGCTTTATCATGAGTGGCTCGCTTACTTACCCAGCCACTAGCAATCGAATGTGCTGCAAAGAAGCCAAATGTAAAGATTGTAATCCCTAAAATTTTTAAACTAAGTAGCCCATTTAATGTTAAAATCGCCCCTGTAAACATGATCGCAATAGACAATAACAGCATCTTTAGACGGCCATATTGATCAGCTAGACTTCCGAACCAAGCAGAGCTAAAAGTACCTACTAAGTAAATAACAAAAATCCAACCAACAATCGTAGCACTTAGATTATAAGGGGGCGCCATCAATTTAAAACCAATGTAGTTATAAAGAGTCACAAAGCTCCCCATTAATACGAAGCCAATACCAAAAAGACAAAGCATGGATGGGTCCTTTAAATGTTGTAAAAGAGACGTCGCCAATGATTTTATCTGTAATGGTCGAGCTGTAAAACGCTTGGAGTTAGGAAGCATCCAGATAAATAACACACTAATCATTAGACTGATAACACCTAGTACAACCATCCCCACTTGCCAATTGTAAAGATCCGTTAATGTCCCTATAATAACTCGGCCACTAAGCCCACCTACCGAATTACCACTTATGTATAAGCCCATTGCAATACCTAAACTAGATGGATCCATTTCCTCCCCTAAATAAGCCATCGCAATTGCTGGCAACCCTGCAAAAACAATACCCTGTATAACACGTAACACTAATATCGTTTCAAAATTAGGAGAAAAGGCAAGGGCAAGCGTAATTATAGATGCCGCAAAAATAGAAACCGTCATCAAAGACTTCCTTCCCCATGCCTCTGATAATGAGCCAACAATAATCATACTGATGGATAACGCAAAGGTTGTCACAGAAAGCGTTAAACTCGCAATAGCTGGTGATACATGAAACTCCTTCGCAAATGTTGGTAATAATGGCTGTGTCACATATAAGTTGGCGAAGGTAATAAAGCCCGCTAAAAATAAAGCCCAGTTTGCTTTATGAAACGCCTTTGTCCCTTTTTGAATGTAATCCATTTCTCTCTCTCCTTAACGTACTTCCAATGCTACTATTATTCTAATACAATAATATTCAAAATTCACGATTGTTTGTCATAAAACAGACAAATTTATCTCTTGTATGCACGATTTCATTTAACATCCAACCCATGACTATAGTCACATTTTCTTCATATAAATTTAGTTTTTATCTATTTTGAGTTGGCAAATATTGTGTTACAGTGAAAGTAATCATCTTGCAATCATTGGCAATTAGGCTCCGATGACCAAACTATTTTTGTTGCACAGACTTGGAGGAATTTTCATGAAGATTATTGAAGCTTTAGCCCTTTCAGTACCCTATATCCACCTTGCATTAAAGGAAGAAGCAATCGTGGCTGTCGTTGAGAAGGAAAGTGAAACAGTTATAAAATACTTAGCTGGCAAACGTGTAGATTCAGGCTATCAAGATGGTCAAAAAGTAAATGCTAATGACCAAAATGTTTTCATTGCCTTTAGTGGAAAAAATGCTGATGTTGTTATACCAGAGGATGTATACGGCGTTGCCATCAATGCGTTTTCTTTTCCAATCCGTGAAAACGGGAAAGTCGTAGGAGCTCTAGCGTTTGGACTGCCAATCGACAATGAACTTAAACTCGAGGATTATATGGGAACAATGGATAGCATCGTTAACAGCCTACAGGACAAAGTACATACGATCGCCTCACATTCAGAGGAATTGGCAGCAACAAGTGAGGAAATTAACAAACAAGCACAGCACGCCCTTGAAGATTCAGAGAAAACAAATGAAGTCACAGATTTAATAAAAAGCATTTCTCGCCAAACCAATTTACTCGGCTTAAATGCTTCTATTGAGGCGGCTCGCGCTGGACAGCATGGCGCTGGTTTTAACATCGTAGCGCAGGAAGTTAGAAAGCTATCTTCCGAAACATCAAGCGCAACTGAAAACATTGAAGCATCCCTAAGAAATATAAATAGAAACCTTGATAACCTGAAGCAAAATATGGGGCAAATCAATGACGCTACAAACGAACAGGCTCAACTCGTTCAAGATTTCAGTGAAATTATCGAGGAGTTAACAGTTCTTAGTCGTGAAATGAAGGGCTTTATGCATGATGCTTTAAAATAATGAAGGGGGAATAACATTGCAAATTACTATTAATCCAGAACTGTCTTTACGTACTATCGAATTAGAAGATGCTCATGCTGTTTTTTCCTTAACAGATGCATCACGAGCATATTTACGTGAATGGTTGCCATGGTTAGATTTCACAAAAGAAATAGCCGATACAACAGCATATATAGAGGGCTGTATTAAAGGACATGAAGCAAAAAGTAGCCTTTCTCTTGTTATCATTTTTCGAAGTGAAATTGTTGGCGTCGCTGGCTTCAACACGATAAATCATAGCAATAAAATCGCTGCTATAGGCTATTGGCTCAGCGAAGGAGCTCAAGGGCACGGTATTATGTCGCAGACCGTACTAGCATTATTACAATATGCTTTTGAGGATTTACAGCTCAATAAGGTCGAAATCCGTGCTGCTGTGGGCAACGCAAAAAGCCGTGCCATCCCTGAGCGCTTAGGCTTTACAAAAGAGGGAACGATTCGTGCGGCAGAATGGCTTTATGATCATTATGTCGACCATGTTGCTTACGGTATGCTCGCTAGTGAATGGAAACAAATGAAAGAAAAATAAAAACTTCTCAAAAATAGCCGCCCGATATTACAACTATCAGGCGGCTAAAATTTTATTTTTGTTCAACTGTTTCTTTTATTTCTTCTTGCGTTTCATGATCTGTAGTTTGCACTTGCTTTCCTAAGCCTACTGCTATTTGCTCTAATTCAGGACGTAATGTATGCTTCCCTGCGTAGCTTTCAATTAGTTCTTTAACGTCAATCCCTGAAGTTTCCTTCAACGATTCCTGTAACGTTGACATTAAATTAGTTGCGTAGGCAGTTACTTTATTGGCACCGCCGCTTCCTTCCCCACCGCCAGTATCAACAACAGTAATCTTATCAATATTGCCAAGTGGACTCGCAAGCTCTTTCGCATATTCTGGCATCATACGTACAATCATATCAAGAACAGCTGCTTGACCATAGTATTCGAAGGCTTCCGCAATTTTACGTTTCGCCTCGGCTTCTGCTAGACCGCGAAGACGAATAATATCCGCATCTGTTTCCCCTTTTGCACGCTCAGCATCCGCTTTTGCAAGACCATCCAAACGAATTTTCTCTGCTTCGGCTTGTGCTAATGATTCAATACGGTATTTCTCCGCATCTGCCTGTGCTAGTTCACGCATTTTAGCCGCAACTGCATTTTGTTCTACAGCGTAACGATCAGCGTCAGCCTTTTTCTTAACTTCTGAATCATATTGCTTCTCACGACGTAAAATCTCTTTTTCCTCTAATTCAATTTGCTTTTGACGTTCAATAATGCGAATTTGCATTTCTTGTTCTGTTACTTCCTGTTTTGCACGAGCCGTTTCAAGTTCATATGCTTGGTCAGCACGTGCTTTAGCGATATCTTGCTCACGACGGAATTCTGCTACCTTTAATTGATTTTCTTTTTCCGCTTCTGCAATTTCAGTCGCACGTTCAAGCTCTGCCTTTTGTGCTTCTTTCGATGCTTCAGCACGCTTAATACGTGTTTCCTTTTCAGCATCTGCAGTAGCAATATCCGCATCACGTTTAACCTGTGCAATACGTGGCTTACCAAGCGATTCTAAGTAGCCATTTTTATCGCGTACATCTTTAATCGTAAAAGAAACGATTGTCAGACCCATCTTCGCCAAGTCATTAGATGCTACACGTTGTACTTCTTGAGAGAATTTATCACGGTTTTTATAAATTTCCTCCACCGTCATTGAACCTAAGATTGAACGTAAATGACCTTCCAACACTTCACGTGCCTCATTTTCACGCTCATCCTTTTGCTTCCCTAAAAACTGTTCTGCTGCCGTAGCAATTTCAGAAATAGAACCACCAATTTTGATGATTGCTGTTCCATCTGCCATAACCGGTACGCCTTGTTCCGTATACACTTCAGGTGTAGTCACATCAAGTTTACTAGATAATAGGCTTAACGGCTGTGCTTGTTGGAAAATCGGGAATACGAATGTACCGCCACCACGAATAATTTTTATACGATTTCCTGACTCATCTTTATGTACATTTTTTGAGCCAAGATAGCTACCTGTCACAATCAGTGCTTCATCAGGACCCGCTGTACGATACTTTGTCACATACAGTGCAACTAGTGCGATTAAAACAAAGGCTACAATCCCTAATACAATTAAAATCTCCATTGACATATAAATATCGCTCCTTTATAAAAATTTCTTATCATAAGATCTCACAAAAAGTGTTCCTTCCTTTACTTCTACAACAAGTACTGTCGTATCGTAATCGATAGCCTCATTGTCAAAACCTGTTGCTCGCTTCGAAATCATACCGCTAGTCGTTTCAATAACTACTTCTCCAAAACCGTCTGTCGGGATTGGGACAATGACCTTTCCTAACTGGCCACCAAGCGATTCTTCCGTATAAGCTAAAGAAACATCGGCCGATCGTAGCGGAACAAGAACGAATAAATAAAATAGTGCACTTAAAATAGCTCCGATGATACAAGCAGCAACAATGTTCCAAACGCTAGGGAAAAAGGCTAATTTTTCTAAAATAAACCCTGTTGCTGACATCAACGTAATGAAAGATAGAATGACACTTGGATTAAAAATCGGTAGCCCCTCTCCAATGCCCTCGACAGCATCACCAAAAAACATAATTAAAAGAGTTGCAAGACCCCCGAAAATTAATACCACTAAAAAGATCTGCTCGAGTGAATAGCCAAATAGCGTCAAGTTGTTCACCCCTTTTCATTGTATTACCTACTATACGGATGCAGCTTGCAAAAAGTTTCGTAATTTTTTATATTTTCTTAATTTTGAATGGTAGATTGCGACACAGGTAACCTCTTATAGTATTAAAGTTCTCTAGAAATAGAACCGTGTTACCATAAAAAGACAATGGCAATTAAGGTGATATCGCATATTCTTACTCATCATCAAAAGTTTGGATGCCTTTGCTAAAACATTACAATAATATTAGTTGAACTTCGTGCCCAACCTCGGTACTGTTGTTGCTGGCGGAACGAAAATGAACCCACGTTATGGTACTATCTCCGATTTCTATTTACAAAAATAAAAGCATGTCACTGGTCGAGCTTTATTTAGAAGCTCCAATCAGCAGACATGCTTTTCTTATATTCTGTACATTTAATGTGGTTAAAGAACCCTTCTAAGAATGCTCGGCAACTCATATGACCAACCATTCGACACAGAAATATTTGGTTTAGGTAAAACGTGCAAGCAATATAAATCTGTTTGCATATAGTGTCAATATATGATAGGAAGGGTGTGTATCGTGAGAAACGAACATAAAAATAATAAAACGTTCAGGTTCAAGTTTAAATCAAATCCAAGTTGTCATTGTCGTTGTTGTGGTTTTTGTTGCCCTTGTCGTTGTAAGCCACCATTTATACCAGAACCGCCAATTCCTCCACCTTGTCATTTTTTAGTGTACGTTACAGACGCTGGTCAGTTAGCTACTCCTGATAATAGAGTATCAGTAATTGATACAGCGACAAATACGATAGTCGCTGACATTCCAGTAGGAACGGCTCCACTTGAAATAGCGATTACACCAAATGGAGCATTTGGTTATGTCCCAGCTCTCTTCTCGAATAATGTTACGGTTTTTAATACTGCAACAAATGCTGTAGTCACTAC
Source organism: Lysinibacillus sp. G1-3 (assembly GCF_056322905.1). Classification (NCBI taxonomy): domain Bacteria; kingdom Bacillati; phylum Bacillota; class Bacilli; order Caryophanales; family Bacillaceae; genus Lysinibacillus; species Lysinibacillus sp. G1-3. The sequence goes on along the minus strand of NZ_JBWHYQ010000004.1, from coordinate 147,032 downwards.
CATTCCAGTAGGATTTCAACCTCTTGGTGTAGCGGTTTCACCAGATGGAACACTTGTTTATGTATCAAATCATGGAGCTGGAGCTAACTCTGTATCTGTCATTAGTACAGCTACAAATACCGTAATTGCTACTATCCCAGTAGGGCTCCAACCTCAGGGCATAGCTTTTACTCCGGATAGTGCGTTCGCTTACGTTGCAAACGAAAACTCCAGTTCAGTATCCGTTATAAATACAGCTACAAATGCTGTGGTTGCTACTATTACTGTGGGAATTGGTATTCGCCCAAGATCAATCGTTATTACACCAAACGGACAATTTGCTTACCTTACAAATGAAAATAGTAACACTGTATCTGTCATTAGTACTGCAACAAATACGGTAGTTGATATAATTCCCGTTGGAACAGGACCTGTTGGAACAGCAATTACGCCTGATGGAGCATTTGTTTACATTGTAAACAAAGGTAATAATACTGTATCTGTCATAGATACAATAACAAATTTGGTAATTGCTACAATCCCTGTAGGAGTATCTCCTGACCAAGTAACTATCTTGCCGGATGGTACACTTGCTTATGTCACAAATCAACTTGACAATACTGTGTCTGTCATAGATATTGAAACAAATACAGTAATCGATACAATTCCAGGGTTTAACGGTCCAACTGGCATAGACACAGGGACAATCTGCCTAGTTTCGGAGCTCTAGAGTTTTATCAATTATACCTCGGCATAATTGCATCCAGAATCGACTTTAACTTCTTTCAGCGGGTGCTTGAACACCCGCTGAAAAGTAACTTAAATCCACATTCATCTCACCACCTATAGAGGCGGTAGACTTCTTTGCCTGTAGCTTCACGATCAGCACAAAAGACATTTGTAGCTGGCGCTTTGCTTTCGCTACCTAAAACATCTGTAGCTGGCGCTACCAAAGACATTTGCTGAAAGAAGTTAAAACAAACATCCCTAGTTCATCTGCTTAAAAGCAGACATACTTTCAATTGCCATTGGCGCAATTGAAGTATGTCTTTTTGATATTGTTATGTGTTTCACCCAGGGATTATCAGTTCCTTGCTGTTCACTGCCTTTTAAATATATAGGTATTTCTTCTGAGTCAACCCGACATATTTGACCACACTATTGGAACTGGGGCTAAAAGTGGGGCCAGCTCATAGCTAACCCCACTTAAAACACATTATATAGACATTAACAAAGCCTTTAAGATTCTAATACATTTAAAATAGCATCGAGATCATTGACAGCAATATCTAGGCGTTCCTTTGCATCGATATTTTGCTGTTTTAATTGATTAAACTCTAGCAAATTTTTCTCATGCTTTAATTTGATAGACGACAAGCGTTCAATTCGTGATTCAACCTTTTCTATAGCTTGCTCACAAACTGTTGTCCATAGCTTTTCTGATTGCTGCATTTCAGTCGTTGATGGGTTGTGTTGACGCATAATTCGTGCATATACAGCTTCAATTTGTTCTATTAATTCTGAATAAAAATGTCGCTCAACACGAGTTGTTTGGAATGTTGGATGCTCAACCTCTTTTGCATATGGGGTAATTTGACGTAGTAGCTTCCCAGCATTTTCTCCAAAACCATGTGATAAATTTAAAACATTCATTAGCTGTAAAAGTAAACGAATTTCTTCTAGATTAATAAGCTGTGAATCGATGCTTTCCTTTAGCTTTAAGGATTCTATATAGCGTCGATCAAAGTGCTCAATTTCACCGTTGCGTTGCTCTACTAAATGATCACTTGCATTGTCTTTTAAGCTTTTAATATAGCGAATGGCGTGGCTTTTTAGCTCTTCCATCGACAGCAAATTGTCATTGTCTTGTTGTGGCTTCCCTCGTTGAACATACGCAAATGCATCCATTTTTTGGGGCCATTGTGCTGCTGAGGTTTCTTCTGAGACATTATAGCGTATATAAATTCCGTGCATTCTATATCCTCCAAGTCCATTAAACAAGTATCTCTAAAGACAATAAATCGAATACGCTATTTTTTCAAGTAAAAAACTTTTAAAGATTAAAAATCCATCTTTCGAACAATTATTAGAAAATTCTGAGTAGTCGTTACTGTTCAGGATTGCAATATTTATTAAACGGGCGATTTTACCACTTTATCCTTTACAAGCTGTTCTTACACGGTATGAGACATATTCTACGACTAAAATAAGCACAACTAAAAGTGGCTCTTGCCTTGCACCACAAATAGACATTCCTAATTGATCACCCAAGATAGATGCTAGCATTTTTATTTTTCATCCTAATTAAGCATCTTGTCGTATTTGATGAATGCTTTTTCCTTCAGTAAAGGCATGAATCGATTTTAATTTACCTATTGATTTGAAATTTGCCTTGTCATAAACCTTTGCAACCTGCTCATTGATTGGCAAGATCCAGAGATATTCTAATCCCTGTTTTACCGACTCTTGCTGAATGTGTTGCAGAATATATCCAATCAATCCTCGTCCTCGGTAACTTTCAATCGTCGCCACACTCTCAATTCTTCCTTGATTCCCTGAGATAAAAATATTGGCAGTACAGCAAGCTTTACCATCCACTCTTAATAAATAATACGTAAAATGCGGAGAATGATAGGTTTTCTCAAAAGCTTGTTTGATTAATTCAGGCTCCCCAAATGTAGCAATACTCATTTCTACGGCTAATGCTTCCTCCATATTGGCATCTGTTACACGTTCAATTTGAATGGCTGGATTATGAGATAATTGCACGTATTCACCATTCCAACACTGTACATCATCTGTAAAACTTTCATAATGAAAGCCATAATCCTCTAATGCTTCTATACACGACTGATTTTCCTCCACGTTGTATAAATACAATCTTGGGATAAGCGATTTTGACTGATAGAAGTCTTTTATGTTCTTTAAAAGTATATTTGGCTCGACAACCTTCCTCCAAATATGTGCATGATTGGCGTCGTAATAGGTTGGCATTTCCTTATTATAAAATAATACTCCTTCATTACATGTTTCTATCTCACTAAAACTTTTAATATAGTCAATATCTAGCTGCATGATATGTTCAATTTTATGCATGTTCTGTTCCTCCCTCAATCCAACTTTCATATAAATCCTCTAACTGCTGTTCAAGCTTTTGACGTTGCTCCTTAGCTAGTGTCGGCTCCTTTAATTTCATTTCAAGCTTTTCAATTTGTTCTTCAATGGGTATCTCTTTTTTAGTCGCGTAGATCTTTTCAGGAGCTTCTTTTATAACTGGTTCATTTACTATTTCTAAGCGGCGTTTTTGTCTTGCCCATTCATAATCCCCTTCAAACACTTGAATCGTTTCATGCTCAATCCATGCAACTTTTGTAAAAATCTTTTGTAAAAAGTAGCGGTCATGCGAAACTCCAATAATAGTTCCTTCAAAGGATTCCAATGTATCCTCCAATACCTCTCTTGCTTCAATGTCTAAATGGTTGGTCGGCTCATCCAGTATTAATAAATTAATATCCTCATGCATTAACTGCGCTAGACGTAAGCGCATTTTTTCTCCGCCACTTAAATCCTTCACTTTTTTAAAGACGTCATAACCATAAAATAAAAACTGAGCAAGAATATGACGTGCTTCAGCCTCTGACACAGAGACGCTCTCACGGAAGGCATCTATTAAACGAATGGCAGGATTTCCATGCTCAAACTGTTGCGATAAGTAGCCAATTTTAACACTACTGCCGACATGACAAACACCTTCATTTGGTTCTACTTCACCTAGCATCATTTTTAATAACGTTGATTTTCCACTGCCATTGCCACCCACAATCGCCAGTCGTTCTTCGAAGTAAACCGATAAATCACTTTCCTTAAATAATGGTTTTTCAAATGCATGGCTAATGCCCTTCATTTGTACAACCTCTTTACCACTACGCTCAGCCATTGTTAAAGCTAAATTCATTTTCTTTTTCGTTGTAGGCTTCTTCACACGCTCTATACGGGCTAGTGCTTTTTCCATACTTTTGGCGCGTCGATGCAGCCCTGCATTTGGCGGATTCGCTTCATTTGCCCATTGCTTTAAACGCTTTATTGTTTCCTGCATTTTTTTTATTTTCTTTTGCTGTTCTTCGTATTCAGCAAACTGCTGTTCAACCTTTGCTTCTTTTTGTGCTACAAATGCATCGTAATTTCCGATATACGTAAATGCCTCTCCATCCTCAATCTCAATTATTTTGTGAGCCATCTGATTCATAAATTGACGATCATGTGAGACTACAATAACTATTCCTACAAAGTTTCGGACATAATTTTCTAACCATTCAATTGCCTGCATATCTAAATGGTTAGTCGGTTCATCTAATAGCAAAATAGAAGGATTGCTTAACAAGATTTGCCCAAGCATCACCTTTGTTTTCTCCCCACCGCTTAACCTACTAAAAGACTGCTCAAGTAATGGTGTAATACCTAGGCCATTTGCAATCATGGCTAATTGCGCATCCATTTCATAGCCACCCTGCAGCATAAACTGTTCCTGCACATGACCATATTGCTGGAGTACCTTATCTGTTACCGCTGACAGCATCTCTTGCTCCAGTTTTGTCATGTGTGCCTTCAATGCATATATTTCCGCAAATGCATCCTCCAGTACTGCTCTTACTGAGTACGTAGGATAATGTGGAATTTGATGTAAATACCCAACTGTTGCTTCCTTGCTTTTTATGATTCGTCCCTTATCTGGCATATCCAAACCAGCTAGCAACTGTAATAAAGTCGTCTTCCCACTGCCATTCACGCCAACAACGGCAACATGCTCCCCTGTATTAACTTCTACTTGAAGTCCTTCAAATAAAACATTTCCACCAATAATTTTTTGTATTTGTTCAGCCTTAATTTGCATCGTTTTCTCCTCCAAAGAAACGTGCGAAAAACATCTCTAGACACAAAAAAGACTGCTCGATTAACAAGCAGTCTTTTCCTCATTAGTTTGTGAAAAAGAATGGTTAATTCGCTACGTTTGATATTTGATTTTGCTTAAAAATGGACAGACCTATCCCGTTGTTCGCAAAATCGAAAGTAATCACACGTGCAAAATACATAGCTGTATCTACTTTTACACATGTCTTCGTAGCGTTTTTATTCATTCCTTTTCACCTCCGTTCATAATAGTTAACTTTATAATACCATAATTCCGATAAATTGGAAAAGAAAAAATTTTCAGAGGTTAAGACAGTTGTTTCAAATGTGTTCTTTATAAAAAAACACATAAAAAATCATCATTTAATAAAGATGAAATTATTATCATTTTTATAACAATGAAAACAAAAAACGATAGTAACTTTTTTACATAATAATAGGAAAATGATATATAATGAAACATACTTTGAATTAAATTATTAGTTCAGATAAGGAAAGAGGTGTTTAGTTATAATTTATTTTCTCTTAGGAGGAGTATTGGCATCTTTATTCATTGTATTAGGATGTATCCAACCGGTTAGAAAAAAGGGTTATTTAGTTCTCTTCATCGGTTTAGCAATTAATGCATTTATTGCTCCAATTTCATTCGCTTTTGGCGTTATGGCAACAGATGACCCCAGCGCAGGATTACTTGATTTTATTCTAGGCTTTTTATTTATTCAATCCATTCCATTACTAATACTTTTTATATGTGTTGTAGTAACTTTTATAATGAAAGGTGTCAATCAAACCATTTATAAATGAGTTTGAAATAAAAGCGATTCTCACAGCTGCTACGCAAGAATTAGCGAGTAGCGGAAGCACACGAAACTTATTATCAGTAAAAAACACAGAAGCTATGCAAAGGATAGTATACATACTATTATATAGCGTTGCCTAATATATAGTAATTTTCATATCATAATAATAGATAAATGATATATAATGAAAAATACTTTGAATTATTAATTTAAATATACATATTTTAACAGCAGAGATGTTTAGATATTTCAGAAATTCTCGTTTTCGGATTGGCATTTTTAATTGTAGTTGTAATTATTATATCGGTTGGAAAGAAGAGTTTCTCATTTTTCTTCATCGGTATCGCTTTAGCAATTAATGTAGTTGTTGCTCCACTTTCATTTTTTATTGGCCTTATGGCAACAGATGACCCCAATGGAGGGTTCCTTGCATTTATTAAAGGCTTTATATATATTCAATCCATTCCATTACTAATACTTTTTATAAGTGTTTTAGTAAGTTTTATAATAAAACGATATGTAAAACAAAAAAATTCTAAATGAGTTTGGATAAATAGCGATTTTCACAGCTAATATACAAGAATTAGCGAGTAGCGTAAGTACGCTAAAACATAGTGCTAGTGAAATGCGGAATCTATACAGGTTAGTATTCATGCTAGCTGATCAAACAAAATAACATGTGCTGAAGTGAAGGTAAAAGCTTTCCAGCTAGAAAGATTGTTCATTAGGGTAATATCTAATGGGCAATCTTTTTTTATCCGTCATATGACGGTATTTCTTTTAAGGCTATCGATACTGCTATGCCTCATTACTTACACAAAATACTTTTAACACGATCATATCCTCATTTTGTTCAATATTAAATTGAGTAGCTATAAGATTGAACAAATGCGAGCACTAGTACAAATACTTATGTACTAGTGCTCGCACGTAAACATTGTATTTTTTTCTTGTACCATAAACTTATTGTATTACATATAAAAATTAATGCACCGACAGCTGTAATCCAAAAGAATATATCCCCTCCACTGGTTGTAGAGTTAAGAAATATACCACTACTAACAATACCTACACAACTTATTATTCCTGACAAGATAATGGCTAATTGACGATTTAGTTGGTAAATGAAAAAATAAGAACTGCAAAAATATAAATAACACTTACGGTCATAATAGTCGGGAAAAATGGTTGAAATTTAGCCGCATAGACAAAATAATCAAGCTGGCTAATATCCCGACCAGTGTTTATCTCAATATTAAATAACTGAGAAAATGGTGTTGAACACTTCCATTCCAGTGAATCGTCAACGATACACACCTTTACAATACTAGGATCGATACCATAACGTGTGGTTGATTTCCGTTCCAGCTGGGCGCTTTCCTGGGGGCGTCCAATGAGCCGCTTCACTCGCGTTGCTCGCTCCAGGGTCTCGGGCCAACACGATGTTGGTCACGGAGGCGTTATCACAGGATGTGATGCTTTTAGCCTCAGTTCCTCTATTGCTGATCCCCAAGGTGTCGCCCAGCCTCCACTCCAATCAACTTATATACATGACAGTGTTAATATTTTATAAATTTTTCATACAATAAACTGGTGATATCCACCCGTACCCTACGTTTTCACTTTTTTCACAAACATTTTCACAAACGGTACGAGGAAAACGGATATGACCAGCACTCGGAACAGCTGAAATGCGGTGACGATCGTGACATTTGCATGCACAGAAGCCGCGATAATCCCCATTTGATCAAGCCCGCCTGGTACGATACTTAAAAAGCCTGTCTTAAAATCAAGGCTGTATAAACTTTTCATAATAAATGTTAAGCCATAGGCTGCGCCAATAAAAATACTTGCCGATACAAATGCGTAAAATACATGCTTCTTCGATAAATGTAAATCGTCTTTTTTCAATAAAAGTCCGATGTAAATCCCAAGCATTAGTTGAGCAATATGAAGTAGTGACAATGGCAATTTCGGCACGTCGATCCCTGCTATATTGATACCCATTAATAAAAATACCGGGCCAAGCATATAGCCTGTCGGAATTTTTGCCTTTTGCGCTAGCCAACCTGCTACTCCACAGACAGCAAGTAATCCTATTAAGCTCCATGAATACGCTCCGTTGACAACTACAGCAGTTCCCCCAGCGCCTGACACCATTAATGGCACAAAGCCGACAATTATAAGAACCCTTAATATTTGGAAAAACGTAATCACGACCATATCCATGTCCCCTTGCTCCTCGGCAAAGGCAACAACCTGGGACATGCCACCAGGTACACAGCAAGTCAACGCGGTCGCAAAATCTAAATCCGCACGTTTGGCCACTATATAACTAACAACAAAAAACAGTGCGATAAATAATACGTTTAAAACAATCATACTTCCTATAAATTGTTTAATATCCTGCACCGCTTCTGGAGTAAACGCAAAACCAATGGAATAGCCCGCAACAATTAAGCCAAAATTACGGAAATATTTATGCCATTTTAACTGTACTTTCGTCGATAACTGTATAGTTAGCACTGCTGCTATTGCTCCAAGTAACCACGGCATTGGAATATGTAATAAATTAAATAAAATCGCACCTGTTAAGCCAATACATAAAGTAATAAACATGTGCTTGTCAAAAATAAACATAGAAGCAACCCCTCATGACTGTATAATTCTATTATGCCGTGAACTTGCCTACTTTTCTACTTCATCACTTTTTTGCAAAGTCATATATCGTTCAAATTGAACCTGTTATCGATAAAATTTAACCTCTTATCCAAGATTTTCTCCAAGCCAAAATTTTCTATGATACATTATTATTACCTGATTCAGTGTTTCTCCATAGCGGGGATATGTAAAGGAGGCCTCCCATGAAAATTCATTTAACAATCAATAGTGAGCTAGAAGAAACTGAGATTCATATACATGCAAAGGAATACACCGAGCAAATTGAACGCCTAATGAAGCAGCTTCAAGCTTCACAAACAACAATGCTAGATGGCTACTTTCAACAGGAAATTCATATGCTAAAAATTTCGGATATTTACTCCATTTACGCAGAGGGTGCAAAAGTTTTTTTGCAGACGGAGGAACAAGAATTCGAAACGAAGCGGAAATTATATGAGCTAGAAGCACAATTAGCGAAAGACTTTGCCCGTGTTAGCAAATCGACACTCGTCAACATTAATAAAATTGCCTCTATTCAAATGGGTAAAATCGGTACAACAGAACTGATTTTAGAAAACGATGTGTCCGTCCATGTTAGTCGCAAATATTTAAAAGAACTAAAACATCACTTAGGTATTGGGAGGGACTCATAATATGAAATTTATTCGCATGATGATTATTGGAATACTCATATCACTTAGCTCTTCCTACGTCTTAGTAACATTAAGTGTCATATCTAATAACGCTATGATATCAGGGCCGGAATTACTTGAACAAATTATCATCGCCGCTATCCTTGGAGCTGTAATAGGTCTGCTGTCTACCATCTTTGATATTGAGCGTTTACCTTTTATTGCTCAGTTTATTTTACATGTAATTGCAGTTACGCTGTGTGTGTTGATTGCAGGCTATTTCGGGGGTTGGTTTGAACATTCCGGCATTCCGTATATTTTTATAAGTGAAGCTATTATTTTCTTTATCGCTTGGTGCATCATTTATGTGCTTCAAAAAAGTGATATTGCAAAAATCAATCAAGTAATTCAAAAAAGAAAGGAATAAACAATATGACCTTTGCTATACAAGTTGAAAATCTATGTAAGCAATATGGCAATCATCAGGCCGTAAAAGGTATTTCATTTACGGTTGAGCAAGGTTCCCTCTTCGCCTTTTTAGGTGCAAATGGTGCGGGGAAATCAACGACCATTGAAATACTCTGTACATTATTAAAAAAATCAAACGGTACAGTAAACATTAATGGCTACACACTTGATGCAAGCAATGACAATGCCGAAATTCGAAAATCTATAGGTGTCGTATTCCAGCAAAGTTTACTAGATGAACGTTTAACGGTGCAGGAAAATATACTTCACCGCGGTAAAACATATGGCTTATCGAAAAAACAATTAACCGATAACTATCAATTCGTTTCAACATATTTGCATTTAGCTGATATTGAAAAGCGCAAATACGGGACTTTATCAGGTGGTCAAAAAAGGCGTGCTGATATCGCTCGAGCCCTTATCCATCGACCAAAAATATTGTTTTTAGATGAACCAACAACTGGACTTGATCCACAAACGCGTCAATTCGTTTGGCAAGCCATTAAGCAGCTTCAACTCGAAACAAATATGACTGTTTTTTTAACAACACATTACATGGAAGAAGCGGCTGTCGCTCATCACGTCATCGTCTTAAAGGAAGGAGAAATTGTTGCAGAAGGAACACCAGATGCTCTAAAAACAAAATACGCCTATGATTCAATGGCGCTTGTTTTTCATAATAGTTCAGAAGGGATACAGTGGCTCGAAGACAATGCCATCTCTTATACAGAAAAGCTAGGTATTTTCTCCATCCGAGTCGACTCGACACTTCATGCTTTAACACTATTAAAACAAGCGGAGTCGCTTATTGTTTCGTTTGAAGTCATCAAAGGTACGATGGATGATGTCTTTCTTCATATTATGGCCGAGGGAGGTGCAGCTTAATGGAAGCATTATTTAGCTTAGTACAACGAAATAACAAGGTTTTTAGACGTGATAAAACACAAGTCTTTTACTCGCTGCTTTCCGTCATTATCGTCATTATCCTTTACGCAGTATTTCTTCAAAAAACGCAAGTAAATGCAATAGAACAAATGACAAAGTCTACTCCCGAATTGGTAACGATGGTCAATGAATGGATTGTCGCTGGTTTACTCTCTATGACTGCTGTTTCGACTACACTTGCCGCGTATGGAATTGCTGTTAAGGATCTTGAATCAAAAGCACAAGCTGATTTTCTTACTGCTCCGATTTCGCGAGCAACCATTCAATTTAGCTATGTATTAAATGCCTTTATCATTGGCTGTATCTTTTCCTTCATCGCCCTTATTGGCTGTGAAATTTTTATCGCAACAACTGGCGGTCAGCTATTGAGCTTAGAGGCTTTCATCAAAGTAGTAGGATTACTATTTATATCCGTGTTACTGGCCAGTGTTTTTAACCTGTTCCTTGTATTACTTGCTAATACCCAACATTCATTTTCAACACTTAGTACAATCGTCGGTACAGCACTCGGTTTCTTTTGTGGTGTTTATGTACCTGTTGGTGCACTTCCAGCCTTTGCTCAAAATCTTATTATGTATTTTCCTATCAGCCATACAACGCTCCTACTACGCAATGCCTTTATGGACAACTCAATTTCTAAGGTTTTTGAAGGTGCTCCTGCTTCACAGGTAGAGGACTATAAAATAATGTATGGTATTGTCTATGACCTTCACGGAAATATACTAAGTACCTCAACAAGCATTATTATTATTTTCGTCACTATTATTGTGCTAGCTATTTTATCTATCATTATTTTTAAAAAGAAAAATAAATAAACATTTTCGCACATCGTTTATAAAACGATGTGTTTTTTATTGATTTTATTCAAACAATTTGTTATTTTAATAATAAATAAACAAACAAAACTATTAATCGTTTGTTTTTCAGGAGGATTCCCAATGGATGTAAATGAATTATTTTGGCAAGCTTCAATCCATGACATAAAAAAAGGCTATAACGATGAAGCAACACACTTCACTTGTTTACTTTGCGGCGAAAAAATTGAAAAAGGTATTATTTATCCACATGAAGGCGTTCTATTCGAGGCAGAAAAATTTATGCAACATCATATTACCGCTGCACATCGATCTGTATTTCATTATTTAAATGGCCTTCATAAAAAAATGACAGGACTCACTGATCATCAAAGTCATATTTTACGCTTATTTTATGAAGGAAAAACCGATCAAGAAATTAAAGAAGAGCTGGAAATTGGTAGTGCAACAACGATACGTCACCATCGCTTTACTCTTAAAGAAAAGGAACGTCAAGCGAAAACGTTTCTTGCAATGATGGAGCTATTAAAAGAACAGAATGAAAAGGAAGATAGCTTTGTACCTATTCACAAAACGGCAACGATGGTCGACGATCGTTATAACATTACAATTTCTGAAGAACAGCAATTACTTGAAAAGTACTTTCCAAACGGCATAGGCCAGGAGCTTGTCCGCTTTCCAAAACGTGAAAAGCATAAAATAGTAATACTACGTGCAATCACAAAGATTTTCGATGAAACAACACAGTATTCAGAAAAAGAATTAAACGAAATAATTCAGCCGATATATGAGGACTATGTGCAAATACGTCGCTATTTAATCGAATACGGCTTCTTGGATCGAAAAGAGGATGGCAGTGCTTACTGGATCAAAAAATAAGAAAGCAGGGTTACTAATGGACCATAAAAAAGAATTAAAGGAACTGTATAAAGAAATAAAAATCGAAGCTGGTGTTTTCACAATGACCAATAAACAAAATGGTAAAGTGTTTGTAGGTAGCTTCAATAATTTAAAACGCTTAAACGGCTTTCAGTTTATGTTAAAAACAAATACACATACTAATAAAGAGCTACAAGCCGACTACAACACTTTCGGCAACGATGCTTTTGATATTGAAGTTGTGGAATATTTGAAGAAAAAAGAAGAGGGTTATTTCGATGCCAAAAAGGAGCTAGAAAAACTAGAACAAAAATGGCTCGACAAGCTTCAGCCATTTGGTGAACTTGGGTATAACTAGGTATGCACGGGTGCTACAAAAAAGAATCTGCTTTCTCCGTGGTTAAGCTGGAGAAACTTGCAGATTCTTTTTTAATTTCATATATTGTGTTATTTCGCGCGGGTATTCATATATTCCCTTTAGGCGGTGGATTAAATATCGGCTGGATCGGAGTATCTTCTGGCTGATTCTACACCCATTTCTTTGCCTAGGGCCTTAATTTGACGCACCGGTATTTATACTTCATTTTTTCAATAAGTGAATTTCCTGTTGAGCTTTTTTTGTTAACTTTCCTAAAACTAGCTCATAAGAATGTTGGATTAAATTTTCAACTAAATCCATAGGTACATCATCTACATCCATATAGATTGAATTCCAATGTGTTTTATTCATATAGTAGCCTGGAATAATACCTTCATAGGCTTCTCTCAACTCTTCAGCTCGAATCGGTTCACATTTAAACGTAAGTACCGGTCTACCAGTAGCATCGCCGCCCATCATCCCATACATTTTACCCCCAATATGATAGCGATCCGCCTGCCATTCTTCTTTGTAATCATACGTTGTTCCGTGAAGCTTTAAGCAATATGCGTGAATTGTTTCTTTGTTCATGATTTAACCCCTCCCAAATACAAAAACACACGTTCGATTATATTAATTATAATCCACAACGTGTGTAGAAGGAATACATATTTATTTGTTTCTAGCAAGACATCCGTTTTTTATGCGAATCCAGGTTATCCTTTACTTTATCCCCCTATCAAACACACCGATGACCTCGGTAGTTTGCAATATATTGACGAAGGCTTTGGCGTCTGCTTCCTTTATCAACCCTTTTACTTCAGCAAGCTGATAGCGTGTAATGACGGTAATTAGTACTTTTCGCCCTTCTCCTGAATAAGCGCCTTTCGCATCCATAATAGTTACACCTCGATGGAGCTTTTCCAGTAGTTGCTGTTTGACTTCCTCACCCTTGCTCGTAATAATCATCAGTGTCAATTTAATATGACTCGTATGAATCGTGTCGACAACCTTCCCTGTGGCATAAATCGATACGAGCGTCAGCAATGCCGCATCCCAGCTAAAAACGAATCCGGAGATAGCTACAACAATACCGTTCATCGCAGAGATTAATGTACCTAGTGGAAAATCCCGTTTGCGACTTAACAGCATCGCTATAATATCAAAACCTCCCGAGGAACCTGCCGCACGAAAAATCATACCCGTCCCTAAGCCCACAATAACCCCCCCGAATAATGAGGCGAGAATTGGGTCTTGGGTAGCTTTATGGATTGGAATAATATACAAACTTGCTGACAAAACAACTACTGAAAGAATGGTATATCCTATGAATCGTTTCCCTAGCTTTAAGACCCCTATAATAAGTAAAGGCAAGTTCAATAGTAAATTTATTACCCCTGTATTTAAAGGCGTAATAATACCAAGCATGATAGCAATCCCACTTAATCCCCCACTTAAAATCTCATGTGGAATTAACAAAAAATTATAGGCAAAGGCGACTAATATCGATGAAAGTGTAATAACCACAATATTACGCATAACAATTCCCCTATCATTAACGAACAGTTTTAATCTTAGAATACCCAACTTATTCGTTCAAAAAACCTGGAGTATCGCAGTTGCGTCCAGAGGCTTTGAGCCAATAGATGTTTTTTGCGCGAAAGCGTAGTGCTAACGCAGCGTCAGCAACGTGTTTTGTATGTGCGAAAGCGAAGCGACAGCACGTAGTTGGTCACTCAGTCGTTGCCACAGAACGTGGCGTTCTTAGACTGGGTTCCTCTTTTTCAGCGGATGATTGGACAACCGCTGAAAAAAGTTAAAAAAAACGATATTTATTTCTTCTGATATTCTTTTTTCTGCTCCTCTTTTATCGGCACTTCTTTTAAAGGCTCCTCTTTATTCTCTTCTACATTCTCTGCAACCCCATAAATACGTTCAAGCATTGGCGGATGTGTATAACGAAACCACTTTACGAGTAACTGTGGATTCACTTCACTTAACCCAGATATCGTTAGCTTTTGGAATGCAGTAACTGCAGACTCTCGATCACCCGTTAATGAAATCGCATATTGATCAGCTCTCGTTTCCTGATACCGCGAAATATAATTCGACAGAGGGCTTGAAGCAAATAATAAAACGGATGTTATGAGTAAAAATAATGGATAAGAGCTTATATCACCGATTTTTTTAATTTTTAATACCTGTCCGTAACGTCCAATCATCCACCTTAAACATTTCGCTGATAGCCATAACCCTAGCAATGTCAGCAAAAGATATCCCGCAATCCCAAAATAAATATGCTTCTCAACGTAGTGTCCCATTTCATGAGCCATAATATATAATATTTCATTATCTGTTAAACGATTTAACGTTGTATCCCAAAGCACAATTCTCGAATTACTGCCAATACCCGTCACATAAGCATTTAAGGCATTTGTTTTTTCTGCCATATTGACTTCATACACATGCTCTGCTGGTATATTTGCCTGTGCAGCAATAGACAAAATTTTTGCCTCTAGCTCTTTATTTTTGAGCGGATAAAAATCGTTATATAAAGGATCAATAACTACAGGTTGAATAAACATTACAAAAATTGTAAACGGAATCGTTAGAAACCATGCATAGAGCCACCATCTTTTGGCACTTTTTTGGATGAGCCAATAAAGGACAGACACGATAATTAAGCTCATGCCAAAGTTGACCCAAAATTCAATAATGCCATCCCGCATCCATGATGAAAATCCTTGTGTACTTATTCCGTAGGCTTTACTTAAATTGTAACGATAATAATTGAGTGGAAATAGTACAACATATAGTAAAAGTGATAATAAAAATAAGTAACTTGCATTTTGTAATAGCTTCCATTTTGCTTGTGACGTCGCTACCTTTTCGAAATAACGTGATACGCCCATTATTAATATCATGAAAAAGACTAACCATTCCAAAGGTGTAGCAACAAAGAATAGGAAGTTCCGTATTTTCGAATATTCACCACTTAAATATAATTCTTTTTCAGACATAAACATCACTGGATCGGCGGCTGTCCCCTGCATCGCTCGTGGTATAGTACCACCACCGCTATGGAATATATACCAATACATACACAGCACATAAACACCGAATATAAGTAGCGCGACAATTCCCATTTTTTTCGCTATGTCATTTCCTCCCTTGTTCAACACTAAGTTCGTCCTATAGTAAGTGTAAGCTAAATTGAAAAAGTTAGAACAAAATTTTCTTTGTTTTTATTTACCTTCTATTATAACTCACACCAAATATCCTCTTTGCGTGAGGGTTTACCTTGCTTCCGCAGGTATTCACTTTGCTTCCGCGGGTATTCTCCTTGCTTCTGCGGGTATTTCTCTTGCTTCCGCGGGTATTTCTCTTGCTTTCGCGGGTATTTCTCTTGCTTCCGCGGGTATTTACCTTGCTTCCGCGGGTATTCACTTTGCTTCCGCGGGTATTCTCCTTGCTTCCGCGGGTATTCACTTTGCTTTCGCGGGTATTCTCCTTGCTTCCGCGGGTATTCTCCTTGCTTCCGCGGGTATTCTCCTTGCTTCCGCGGGTATTCTCCTTGCTTCCGCGGGTATTTACCTTGCTTCCGCGGGTATTCTCCTGCTCAGCGGGTATTCACTTTGCTTTCGCGGGCTATTTAAAATAGAAAGATTCGACTTATTAATCATAAATCTTGCCTATACAGCTAAACGAAATTGAATGTAAAAGATTCACTTTATGTTTTTCCAAATAAAAATATATCCTCTTATGACATAATTCCGTAATCAACAATAATAACATGGAATGGGGATTGTTTATCCCTATGAAAGGAGGGTTGTACTTGCTAACTGAGTTACTGACAAAAGATACTATACAACTCGCAAATTTTGTAAATACTTGGCAGGAGGCTATTCATTTAGCTGCTAGTCCACTATTAAAGCAGAATAAAATTGAAGAACGCTATATTGAAGCAATGATTCATTCCATTGAAAAACATGGTCCTTATGTAGTCATTACACCAAAAGTAGCGATTCCACATGCACGGCCCACGGAAGGAGTTAACGCGTTAGCCATCAGCCTATTAAGTTTACAAAAACCTGTCTTGTTTGGACCAAAAAAACCTGTTTTCTTAATTATTGTCTTAGCTACGACCGATCATGCGTCTCATCTACAAGCATTAGTTGACTTAACAAAGATTTTGCAAGAACCAAATCAAATTGATAGTATCATCGCCTGCCAGCATAAAGAAGAGATTATTAAAGAAATTCAACAAATTGTCGCAAAGGAGTAACCTTGATGAAAATTTTAGTAGTGTGCGGGAATGGCTTAGGCAGTAGCTTTATTATGGAGCTAAATGTAAAAAAAGCATTAATTGAACTGGGGAAAGTTGCAGAAGTAACTCATACAGATTTAGCATCTGCCAAGGGAGAGAAAGCGGATATTTATATTGGTGCGGACGATATTGTCAATCGATTGCCTGAAGAGAGAGGTCACATCGTTAGTATTGTTAATATGATGAGTATTTCAGAAATTAAATTAAAGCTGAAGCCGCTGTTATGAAGTATTGATCTTTTTGTAAGGCTGTTTTCTAAAAAATTGTTGCTGTTAAAACAAAAAGGCAAATTTAATCTACAAAGAGGTAACTTCCAATCAGACAATCAACTAGTTATTTAGCTGTAAAATGCTCAATATTCAATATCTGTTCTTTGTGAATGACTGTTGTAACACCTTGAACAATTTGGCTATTCCCGTTCCACATCTCTGATTTTTGTATTTTTTCTAAGTCAAAAATTCTTTCCCAACTTTGTTCCTTTGTGATATTTAATTTATCTTGTTCAAATAATTTACTTTCTTCATCTGTCATTGAACAAAACCATTCATTTAATACACAATGCCAAGCCTCAAAATCAGATAGAAGAACATTATTATCGGGTACTTCAACTGTCAAACTTACAGCATCCGTTCCTTTATAAAAGTGTCCTTCATCATTCAAATTTGGTTTTTTTGTCCAAAGCCAAATTGGAAATGAACCGTCATTGTTAATCCTTCTGTCCATTTGTTTAATCATCCATTTATATGAAGGTAAGAAATCTTCATCAACAAAATCTTCGTTCCCTGTTAGAATCCCTTGTTCATTTATTAGATTAAATGCTTCAATTGTTTGATTCGTAAAGTAAACTCCCATATATCAAACTCCTAGTCTTATGTATTTTGAAAAATTATATCAAAAAACTACAAACTTTACGAAAACAGACTTTTGAAAAAACGAATGAAAAATTGGATAGGATGAGGTGTTAATATGTTAGATGTTATAATGAATGACATTTTAGGAACACCAGCTATATTAGTCGGCCTATTCGCTTTTGTCGGTTTATTAATCCAAAAAAAGTCAGCTTCAACCGTTCTTTCTGGTACGTTAAAAACGATTATGGGCTTTGTTATACTTGGCGCGGGTGCAACCGTTTTAATTGGTTCTTTAAATCACTTTAGTAATATGTTTGATCATGCATTTAATGTCCAAGGAGTCATCCCAAATAATGAAGCGATTGTAGCAGCCGCACAAACTAATTTCGGAACATCCACTGCCATGATCATGGTTTTTGGTATGATAATGAACATTTTATTTGCGCGATTTACGCCTTTAAAATATATATTTTTAACTGGTCATCATACATTATTTATGGCGTGTTTAATTGCAGCATCGCTTTCAGTCGGCGGTATGAATGGCTTTCCGCTTATTATTGTTGGCTCTATACTACTAGGTATTTGCATGGTTGTATTCCCTGCCATTTTACAACCAACAGTTCGTCAAATAACAGGTAGTGATGATTTTGCTGTTGGTCATTTTGGAAGCATTGGCTATTATGTATCCGCTAAAATTGGAAAGATCTTTGGCAACAAAGCCAAATCAACAGAAGATATAAATGTCCCGAAATCTCTAGGTTTTTTAAGAGATACATCTGTAGCTGTTTCGTTAACTATGAGTCTATTTTTCATAATCGTTGCCCTATTCGCAGGTCAAACTTATATTGAGGGACAATTATCTGGCGGTTCAAACTTTATCGTCTTTGCCATTATTCAAGCTATTACCTTTGCCGCTGGTGTCTATATCATTTTGGCAGGCGTACGGATGCTAATTGCCGAAATAATCCCTGCTTTTAAAGGGATAGCAGATAAACTTGTACCAAACACAAAGCCTGCATTAGACTGCCCTACGATTTTCCCGTTCGCACCAAATGCTGTTATTATTGGCTTCCTGTTTAGCTTTGTAGCAGGCCTAGTATCGATGTTTATACTTCCTCTCATAGGGCTAAAAGTGATTGTACCTGGGCTTGTACCACATTTCTTCACAGGTGCGGCTGCAGGAGTATTTGGCAATGCAACTGGTGGTAGAGTCGGTTCTATGATAGGAGCATTTGCCAACGGCTTAATTATTAGCTTTATCCCTGCGATTCTATTGATCTTTATGGGTGATATCGGCTACGAAGGCACTACATTTGGAGATTCAGATTTTGGCATTGTGGGAATTATAATTATTAATGTATTAAAATTATTTGGTGCAGTTTAATATAAACAATTGGCCTCGCAAACGCTTTAAATGTTTGCGAGGCTAGTTTAATTGACAAAGAAAAGGGTTATTTTTGCAAAATATATAAATATTTCGCAATATCCTCCTACCTTTTTCACTATACACATAGAGAAAATTCATTAAAAAACGAACTAAATACTCAGTGCTTTGAAAATATCGAGAATGATTTAAACCCATTTCCCTCTAGTAAATTACAAAAAATCTGATAGTATTTAATGGTAAAATAAAAATCCATTGTCTGACATCTGACTTAGAAAAACTTTTCGCCGATATAAATCATACATATAATTGGAGGTACTCATTTTGAAAAAAATATTGATTGGCTTTTGTTTAATAGTTTTGTTACTAGTAGCAGGCTGTTCAACAACTCCGTCTAAAAAAACGCAAGATGACTATAAAATTGGGATCTTACTCTCAGATGCAGGGCTTGGAGACGAATCATTTAATGATTCGGCTTTTAAAGGGCTTGAGAAAGCACGAGATGAGCTAGGTATTTTGTTCGATTATAAAGAAGCTCCTGATGGCAATTACGAACAGAAGCTAGAAGAACTAGTAGCAGAAAAGTATAACGTCATTATCGGTCTTGGATTCTCTGTACAGGAAGCTTTAGAAAAGACGGCGAAGAAATATCCTGATCAGCAATTTATCCTTATTGATGGTCAATCAGATGTTGCAAATATCACTTCCATAACCTTTAAAGAGCAGGAAGGCAGCTTTTTACTTGGAATGGTTGCATCGATGACGAGTAAAACTGGAAAAATAGGATTTATTGGTGGTGCAGATGTTCCAGTTATCCATCATTTTGAAAACGGCTTTATTGAGGGAGCTAGATATTTTAATCCAAACATCGAAATTATTAGTGAGTATGCTGGCACATTTGATGATACCAATGCAGGTGCCGCAATAGCAGAACGTTACATAAAGAACGGCGTAGATTTTATTTATCATGCAGCGGGATTCACAGGTTTTGGCTCTATTAAAAAAGCTGAAGAAATGGGCGTATATGCGGCGGGAGTTGATACTGATCAATTTTACATAGCCGAAAAGACGGTCGTAACATCGATGTTAAAAAATGTCGACCAAGCTGTTTTTAAAATGGCTAAAACATTAGTTGATGACGGGGAAATTTCTGAAAAATCTTTTTTATTTGGTTTAGCTGATAACGGCGTCGGGCTTGCGGATATACGTATTATTAAACTTACACCTGAGCAACAGACTGCCATTGAAAAAGCAAAAGAAGGTATTGTCTCAGGTAAAATAAAAGTTACTGCAGAAAAGGGGAACAGCCAGTGACACTTCGAAAAAAATTATTTATGAACATACTTATACCCATTGTCCTCGCCATGGCAATGATTGGCTTTATTATCGTACAAACATTTGATATACAAACAACCGCAGAAGATGATACAGAGCTCTTACTGGCAGTGAAAGAACTTGAGCAAAGTTTAGTTGTAGCGAGCCAATCACTAAATAATTACACATATTTAGCTAGTGAGGCCAATAAAAATGAAGCTCTTTCCATTTTAAAAGAAACAAAAGTAAATTTAGAAAAACTCTCAACGATTGCAAAAGTAGCTGATCATAAGGCTATCATCAAAAAAATCGAAGGTAAATACGACGAGTTAGCAAAAGCTTCTGAAGCAGGGTTTCTTGCTCACAATCGTCCTGAAATAAAAAAACAAGCAATAAGAATATCTGGTATTTTGAATGATATGTTTCTACTAAAAAAAGACACAAATGAATGGTATAAAGAAACGAATGAATTAGCAAAGCAAAAAATTTCGTTCATTACTACAACAACAATTATCGGAAGTATCCTTTTAATTATTGCTACAATTATTTTTTCGTATGTCGCAACGAAAAAAATTACAAATCCGATTAACCGAATTGTGGATTATGCACAATCGGTGGCTGCAGGGAATTTGACAATTGACACCTCTGCCCTCTCCTTTAAAAAAGGCAGTCGAAATGAAGTTGATCAATTAACTGAGAACTTTTCCACAATGATTGTTAGCTTAAAAAGCACCGTACAATCCATTGATATTGTAGGGAAAAATGTTGGTCTCTTCACTAAGGATGTCACAAGCTATATTGAAACGATTAATGAAGGCAGTCTACAAATTGCAACATCAACGGACGAATTGGCGAAGGGAAGCCTCACTATTTCAGAAGATATCCAGTCAACTGCGATCCTTATGAATACGATGGCAGATCAATTTACTACTGTTCAGCAGACAAGTGAACAATCAGCCATAAACGGCAACCAGGCACTTACTGCTGTCCAAAACGGTCGTAGTTCACTTGAAAAGCAGTCCTCTATTGCGAAGGATATTTCATCCACTTCGATTAACATCAAAGAGGCTGTTACTCAATTCTCTAAATTTACAACAGAAATTGAAGGTGCCGCTAATGCAGTCCATGCTATTGCTGATCAAACAAATCTCTTAGCATTAAATGCTGCCATCGAAGCAGCTCGTGCTGGAGAAGCCGGAAAAGGATTCGCAATTGTAGCAGAGGAAGTCAAAAAACTATCTCATGAAACTGAAAAAGCAACGGCTTTCATCTCTTCTATGGTGACACATATACAAGATGGCATTACGCTCATTCTTTCTACGGCAGAGCAGGGACATCAGCTGTCAAAAGAACAATTACAATCGATGACCGATACAGAGAAGTCATTTGAAGCAATTGCAACTCATGTGTTAGACATTAATGATCAGTTACAGCAGCTTACCGAAGATATGGAACAAACAAGTGAAATGAGCCAGCAAATGAACAGTGCCATTGAAAACATTTCAGCTATTACGGAAGAAACTGCTGCAGGAACAGAGGAAATATCCGCTTCTACCCAAGAGCAGCTACACTCCTTCCAGAAAATTAGTGAAAAGGTTTCAGAACTTCAAGACATGACAAATACATTGTCTGTAGAGCTTAAAAAATTTACATTATAATGATGAATGCACTTTACGAAAAATGAAAGACACATAATAAGAAAAGCAAAATCCCGAATAACGTTCAATATTCGGGATTTTGCTTATTGAAATATTATAAAGTTAAACTACCATCAACTACAATTATTGATTCTACCTCTTCCAGCTCTTATTTCAAGATAAATATTTCATTGTTAAATGGAGAACTGCAATTTCATCTCCTGTGTTTTCATAGCTATGCTTTCTATTTGCTTCAAATTGAATCGAATCAAATTCGTTTAATGCATATATTTCTTGTCCAACTTGAATCGAAATTTCCCCTTTCATTACTGTTACATATTCGATAGCTCCTTCATGATGAGGTTCTGCCTCATATATGCTATTCGGTTGCAAACAAGCACGATGCATTTCCAATCCTGTTTCTTTTTTGTAACGAAAAATAGTCTCTAATCGCCACATTTGGTTTTCTTCTATAATAAATCCTTCTCCGAAGCGTGCGACATTTACTATATCTTCAATAACCATAAGCCGTGATAACGGAATAGATAATCCTTTTGTAATCTTCCAAATGACGCCTAATGTAGGATTCGTCTCTCCCCTCTCAATTTTTCCTAATGTTAATTTACTAACACCCGTTTTTTTCGCTAACTCTTCTAAACTTAATTTCTGTTCATTCCTTATTTGTCGTAACAGTTGACCAACTTGCAGAATTACTTCTTTTGTTTGCATATCCTCTTGTTCTTTCATACAAACCCCACTTTCGGTATATTATAATTTACTTTTAATCTAAATAATTATATTATAATATATATACATATTTAGAAAGGAGCGAACGAAATGCGTGCTATCTTATTAGGTATTTTATCATCTGCGTTTTTTTCAGCTACATTTATTATAAATCGAGTTATGAACGTATCAGGAACAAGCTGGGCTTGGACTGCTTCCTTCCGATTTTTATTCGCTTTACCCATTTTATTCTTTATCGTCCTATTTCGCAAAAACCTTCGTCCACTATGGGTAGAAATGCGTAAACATCCTTTAGCATGGATTGGCTATGGCACAATAGCAGGGGTTGGATTTTATTCATTATTAAGCTATGCTGCTGTATTTAGTCCCGCATGGCTCGTAGCAGGTACATGGCAAATAACCATTTTAGCTGGTTTGTTATTATCTCCATTATTTTTTATTACATTGGAGACAAAGTCAGGAGTTAAACGCGTTCGCGGTAAAATTCCTATGCGAAGCTTACTCGTTTCCTTATTTATTTTAACAGGTGTCATTTGTATGCAATTAACAGAAGCTGGGGATATTTCTGTTTCTCAATTTTTAACCGGCTTCCTCCCTGTCGTCATCGCAGCATTCTTTTATCCTTTCGGTAATCGAAAAATGATGGAAATCGTTGATGGTCGCTTAGATACATTTCAACGCGTGCTAGGCATGGCAATTGGTAGTCTTCCTGTCAGTATTATATTAGCTATTTATGGTTGGACTGCAACTGGCATACCAACATCTGGGCAAATCATGCAAGGATTCTTATTAGCATTATGTTCGGGTGTTATCGCCACAATGACATTTTTCTTCGCTACTGACTTAGCGAAAAATAACCTTTCTTTATTAGGGGCTGTGGAGGCAACACAAGCTGGAACAATGGTATTTACTGTTCTTGGTGAAATGCTTTTTTTAAACGGTTCTTGGCCTGTTGGAGTATCCTTAATCGGTATGATCATTATCATGATGGGCATGGTAGCCAATAGTATTTTAAATCGGTCTGTTCCTGTACCCATACAAAAGAAAACAGCATAGTTTTCCTTTCTTCAAGTAGCATTTTAGTTTGTGTAAAATGCTGCTTTTTTCTGATGACATAGATTTATAGTTATAATTCAAGCTATTGCGACATGGGAGCAAAAAGGATGTTCTTAAAGCCATTTATAGACTTTAAGAACATCCCACATAAACATTAGATACGCAATATTTATATTCATTTAGTCATTCTAATGAAAACTATATTTTGCTAGCATTTCTCCCCAAGGTGCCATTCCTGACTCTTTAAAACCCACACTGGCATATAGTTTTCTTGCTTGCTCGTTGTCCGGCTGATACCCGAGCCAGATGATGTCAGTGCGATCATCTCTACTCCGGATGTCTTCAATAATCAATTTCATTGCGCTCTTGCCATATCCACGCCCTTGAAATTGCTCATCAATCATAAATCTATACACCCAATAGTTTCTATCATCCGAATCAATCCCGTACATTGCAAAACCGATAAGTATTTCTTCAAAATAGATTGCATTGATCTTCATGTATGGTAAAAATTTACTTTCTGCAATTGAATACAGATTCGAGGCAATAAACCCTTCTTGTTCTTGCTTAGGCTTCAGTTGAATACAAGCTTCCCAATTACTTTGATCAATTGATCTTAAACTAATCAAACTTCAGATTCCTCCTCTAGTAGTAGAGAAATCCATGATCACGAACTCTCTACTAAATAAGTATTCCCCTACTGATAAAACAACCTGTTTTTTTATATACATACTACATCACTCCTCATAAGATGGTAGTCATCGTTAAATTGTACAATTATATAGAAATATTGCTCTCTGTTTGTACTTTTGTTTATTTCGGCATACAGGGAATTATCCATTCTATATTTCTACTCATCACCATAACGTGTCGTTGATTTCCGTCCGACTAGGCGCCGTCAGATGTGAACATTAAATATAAAGAGAGCATGTCTTTTCATTCATAAAAAAACATGCTCCCTTTAATGTATTATTATAGTGTTATCAAATATACTTTATTAATACGATAAACTTCCTGCTATAATTAATCCTACCGTAATGCCCACTGCAAATAAGCTGAAGCCTACTGCAGTATTTCCTTCTTCCACTTTTTTCTCCAAGCTTGTTTTTGGTGTTAACACATATTCAATAATTAAATACACAACCACTTGTGTAGCAATTCCGACTAACCCCCAAATAAAAGCATCAAGAATATGAACACTTGAAGACCATACTGTATATAATGTGATGCCTAATCCAATCACTTTTCCCCATAGCTTTAATGCAACGGCCATATTGCCTTCTTTAATTAAGTTCCACTCTGAAAATTTTGTTGTAAAAGCAAATGCAACAATACCAATCAAAATGAGAATTAACCCTGTCCCTGTATATAATAAAAAATTTAAAAAACTATCTAATGAGAAATATCCCATTCCAATACACACTCCTTTTATCGTGCTTCAGTTTGTTTCACTTTACTCTCTTAAAATCTTACAATTTTCTAATATCCTATTGGTAGAAAATAAGATCCGTTATCTGTAATTTGTCCCCCTGCGCGAATACCTATTGCACTTGCCTTACCATTAATATAAAAGCAACCATACATATAATGCGCTCGTTTTGGACCTTGTTCTGTTTGAATCATAGTTTGTGGTAGCTCTATAAATTGTTGATAAACAGGAAGTTCATCTATATATGTTTTATGAATATCTTCCGCAATTTTTTTACCTGTATTTGAAAAAATCTCGACAGTGTCTCCTTCGCGACCAAATGAAGGCTTTTTTACAAAACTTTGTCCTTGTTGCCAAAAAACATCTGGATCTAGATAAGTTGGTAAAAAATATTTATGTATTGCGTTATGTTCTTCAGGTGTATAAAATGAATGTTCTTCCTCATGTAGCCCCCAAATGAGCGCCATTATTGCCTTAGATTGTAGTAAAAAAGCAGAAGGAGGATTCACAATGGCTAAGTCTTTTTGTTCCACTAGCTTCATTAACGATTGACCAACTTTTTCCTTCGTTATTGGATCTTCATCATATATCAAATGTTCAATAGGATACGTCTGTCGATATAAAACATCGATTTTTTCTCCGCTTCTATCATAAAGACCTTGTGGTAGGACAACTTCTTCATTTTCTAAAATTGGCTCATCGACAAGTTGTAAGTGATTAAAGTCCATATACTGACTTTTTAATCCAGAGAGTTCCTTTAAATACATTGTTGTCAATTTATCTTCTTCATGTTCCGAGTGTGCTGCGAAAACAATATTGCTATCTTCATATTTTCTCCTCGTACGAAACGACAACGTTACAGCTTTCAAAATTGCTTGTTTTAACTGGTCTTCGCAGCCTTCGTTTGGATTTTGCATCTTAAACTGTTCACACACTTTTCCATTCACAAAAAAAGATTCCTTTATAAATGTAGGTGTATCTGCGTTTATTTCAAGCAATTTTACTTGTTCATCGGTCACTACTAAATCTAAACGAGCAATGACACTTTCTACTGGAAGTGTTTGCAAACGGATGAAAGAGTGAGTTTCAGTGGGAAATCCAAGACGCAAAAGTGTGTCATCATCTACCATACGCAACAAAGTAGCCGACTTATAAATAATATGGCCTATCTGGTCAGTTGCTTGGCGAATCCTATTAATCGTTTCTGAACTTTCTCTCTTAATATCAAATAGAGCATATTCCATCCCATAAATGTCATGCCAAAAATCCTTTATTTGGCTAAAAAATTGTTGTCGATTATCTCGAAATCGGTTCATCTTTACCCTCCAAAACCGCCTTTTGAACCACTGCCTATTCCTGATTTATAATTCGATACATATGTTTTATAGTCAGCACTTTTTTGTAATGATGTTTTTGTTCCATAATATTTCCCACCATGGTAGTAACTACGCGCATAAGTTGAATCATTATCATCGCAATAATACGTACCCGTTTCCTTATCCCAATCCCAATCATCGCAATCCGTTCCTGTTGGCTCTGCATATCCCCTTTCCTCTCCACAAGCAGTTAACGTTACCAAAGCCGCAGCTGCTAATGCTCCTGTCATCATCTTCTTTGTTTTCTTCATGTTAAAAATCCACCTTCCTATGTTGCAAGCGTATATCCTGTTGGCGTAACATATAAAATATACACACCTCGATCTTCATCAATTTCAGCTGAGTCACGCTCCCACTCCTTGTCTTCGATATATGTATATATACTGCCGATCATGCTTAAAATATCTAAATGATTCGCCATATATTCAAATGTGATAAGCGGATGATTTTTATAGGTATTTAATTCACGAATTTCAAGTTTAATACCTTCACATAAGAGCTCTTGCATTTCCATTGGTGTTTCTTCATACAACTCTACATAAATCACGAATAACTCACCTTCAATAGCAGAAGACAATTGTTTATAAGTCTTACCTTCTTTAATAAAAAATTCACATTCTCTTCTTGTTAAAATTTGTGGCAAGTCAATATTAGTATAATAATAGATTGGTTCAAACTTGTCTTTACCTTTTTGCAAACGATATTCTAACATTGCACCTTCGAATTGCATAACACACTTCCCTTTATAAATATTGTTTTTATATTCATCGTAGATTTTTCTATCCAGAAGCTCCTTATTTTTTTATACGACTGGGATTTATAATTAGTTTCATTTTATTCTACTAAACTTCAACTTAGGTATCATTAGGGTTTGTACCTACCTGCATTATTAATTCCCATAAAGTTATGTGTTTTTTTGTAGAGAGAAACTTCATACATCCGAGTACTCCCCCACAATGACATGTATTTATTTTTGAATATAAAAATCTCACTTAAACTAGAAAGATTTAACCATTCTAGTTTAAGTGAGATTAAGTTTGTTACTACTTGCTTTACTTCAGCGTTTTATTTAAAACTTCATCCTTCAAGTTGCCCTTTTGTTCGTTCAATCATCTTTCGCTTTTGAATTTTTGCTTGTGTAAGTTGTAAAGATTGTTTTAATGTTTGTGTCCTCTTAGCTTGTTGAAGTGCAATGACTATTGCGGGAATTAAGCTACCTTCAGTAACGGGTTTCACTAAATAGCCCATAATATTATCTTGCCTAGACTTCTCTATAAATTCTTTTTGACTATATGCAGTAATCAACAACACTGGTATATCTAACTGCCGGCCTATAACTTCGCTTGCTTTTAACCCATTTAATTTTGGCATTTCTATATCCATTAACACAAGATCCGGCTTCAATTTAAAAGCGAGCTCGATCGCTCGATCACCATTTCCTGCTTCCCCGACTACCTCATAACCGTTTTTCCGAAGCAACATTTTTAAGTCCATCCTGATAATTGGTTCGTCCTCAGCAATTAGAATCCGTTTTTTTCATCACACCACAACCTTTCTTGCAGGAAGTTTTCTATATGTTGATATTCCTTTGTTGCGCAAAAGACACGCCTGTACACTTAGCTAAAAGCATTTGTTCGATTAAATCTGATAAATAAGCACCCGCTTCAAGTGAAGTTAGTCCATCTTTATGAATATTTGAAATGACCGTCCGATCGGCTTCAACTGTTTTTTCAGTCGGCCGATAAATCATGTAAGCACTCAGGCTTTCATCTGTATTTAGACCTGGCCTTTCGCCAATTAACGAAATAACAAGGTCACAATTAACAACAGCTGCCACTTCGTCTTGCACCCACACACGCCCTCGCTTAATAAAAATTGGTTTTGCGATGCTTATATTTTTTAATTTTAATCCTTGTATTAAAGCAGGTAGTAAATCAGCTACATTGGCTTCTACTGCCGAGGAGCTCAAACCATCACAAACAATAATTTGAACATTTTTTCCTTTATCCCCATTTTGTTCAAGATACTTCATAGATTCATCTGATAGCTTTCGGCCAGCATCTAAATCCATTAAGTAAGATTTCATATCATTAGCTTTTGTTTCCAGCTTGTGTAAACCCATCTTTTGAAGAAAATCATCACTGACATCTCTTAATACAGCATCCTGTGCGGCTGCATGGTCAATTAAAAATTGCAAATAACTTGTCGTCAACATTCGAGTGCCAGTTCGACCAATACCTATACGAGCAGGTGTAATGCTCTGTGCTCGTTCAATAGATGCGGCGTTATGCGGCTTGTCAATCCCTTTTATACGTCCTTCCGGAAAATGTATGACTTCTTCTTTATTTTGAGCGGTATCGTTTTTGGGCGAATTCATATTTTTCTGTACTTCTTCTACTACTCTCTGAACAATATCTTGAATTTCTTGAATATTCATTTTGATCTCCCCTCCTCAATCAAAAATTGATAAATCTCCCGCACGTTTCGTCAACTTTCCATTTTCCATTAGGCCTATATTCTCCAACCATTTTTCAAATTCTCGAAGTGGTCTTAATCCTAGAATCTCACGCAAGCTAGCATCATCGTGATAGCTTGTATCTTGATAATTCAGCATGACATCATCTCCACCCGGTACTCCCATATAAAAATTCGCTCCTGCAACTGCCGTTATGATACCGGCAACTTCCTGATCATTTTGATCGGCATCCATATGATTTGTATAAGTTGGGGCAATTCCCATTGGTAAGCCATGCAATTTCCCCATAAATCCGTCTTCAAGATCCGCTCTAATTAATTGGCGCCCATCATAAAGTGTCTCCGGTCCAATAAAGCCTGAAACAGTATTCACCATGAAAGGCTTCCAGTGACGTGCATAACCGTAACTTCTTGATTCAAGCGTTTGCATATCTACCCCAAAATCAGCATTTAAAGATACTTCCGAACCTTGTCCAGTTTCAAAATACATAAAGTTTGGACCTGTAGATGTACCATATCGAGCCATCATCTCATAGCCATCATCAAGAATTTTTGTAGATATACCGAACGCTTCATTCCCTTTTTGTGTACCTGCTAAACTTTGAAACATTAGTGCGATAGGCGCCCCCTGTTTTAAAGCCTCCATTTGTGTTGTTATATGGGCTAATACACAATTTTGAGTTGGAATTTGCCATTTCTCAATAAATTCATGCGAAAGTGTCAAAAGTTTTTTGACGGATTCAATTGTATCCACATTCGGATTGATACCAATGACTGCATCACCTGCTCCATAGGATAATCCTTCTTTTATTGAATACAAAATGCCTTCCGGGACATCATTTGGATGGTTGGGCTGACAACGAAAAGCTAAGCGACCAGGCTCTCCAATTGTCGTATTACAATGTGCTTGATATTTCATTTTCTGTGAAGCAAGAACAAGATCAATGCTCGACATCAGCTTAGCAACTGCTGAAATCATTTCACTTGTTAGTCCTCTTGAAAGCTTCAATAATTTATCTGTACCTGTATCGGATGACAGAATATAATTTCTTAGTTCACCGACTGTCCAATTTTGAATATCTTTGTAAATCGTGTCGCTAATATCATCATAAATCAAGCGTGTTACTTCATCGATTTCATAAGGAATAACCGGATTCTCATAAATTTCTTTCAGCTGCATCTCGCTAAGTACTACTTTTGCTGCCATACGCTCAAGTGATGATTCTGCTGCTACACGAGCCATCACATCCCCGGATTTTGCTTCACTAGCTTTTGCAAGTACCTCCTTTACCGACGAAAACGTATAATGAGTTCCCTTTACTACGCAAGACAATTTCATCATTTAACACCCCTTTTTATTATGTTAAAGATTGCAATCAAACAAAAAAAAGCGCTTCCACATATCCCTGAAGAAAATTTTCTTCGGGCGTGAAAGGCGCCTTTGCCTTAGCTATTATTTTAGTTCATTCTACACTACTAGCAAATATTTTGTAAATAGTTCGAAAACAATATCAATTTCTGTGATCTTAGTGACATTTAGTTTTATTAAACCTCATTAGATACAATCGGAAAGGTTATTGAAACTTTTGTCCCTTTCTCAGAAATAGGGAATGAAAAAACGCCTTGTAGCTTCTCTTCAACTAACATTTCTACAAGTTGTAATCCTAAAGATGACAGATTGCCTATCGAAAAAGGATTACCAATTCCACATCCATCATCCATTACTGTAATCGTAACCATTTGCTTTCGTTGTCTCAAATTAATAACAATTTCCCCATAATTTCTTGAAAGAAAAGCATGCTTAATGCTATTTTGAACTAACTCATTAACAATCAGTGCTACAGCTGTTGCTTTATCTGACGGACAGAATATCGACTCTCCTTCTACAGACACAGCAATATGTTGATCTGGAATAATAGACGAGGACACTAACAAAGTAGAAATTTGTTGTATTAAAAGTTTAATATCTGCTTCCTCAATTCCACGCTGGGCCAAATAATCATGCACTAAAGCCATACTAGATATACGAGATATACTATCGTGAAATACCTCAGCTATTTCTTCCGAGTGAGTGCGTTGCATTTGTAATCTCAATAAACTAGAAATAACCTGTAAATTATTTTTAACGCGATGATGAATTTCCTGAACGACAATAGCTTGAAAGACACCTTGCTTGTCTTCGCTATTAGTCGCTTTCATAAGCTGCTCTATATTTCTTTCGTTCTGCACTACCTGTGAAATATCTCTTTCTTTTATTAATACCGCGATGGTCTCCCCATACAGGTCTTTTATAGGAACAATATCTTGTTGCATGACTCCACGCTCTTCCGTAATTCCTCTTGATCCAAATACTGGTTTCCCGGTTTTCAAACTAAATAATACACCTGGCTCCATTTCTTCAAATGCTATTTTCCCTAGCAAACTTTTTTTATATAAAGATGCGATAGTAGTAGGCTTTGCCTCAGCTACAATTAAAGAAGCGTTATCTTCTTCTAAAAGACAGTTGATAAAAATATCCGCTTGAGAAAGGTCAGCTATTATTTGAAGGTTTTTGGCCACACCTAAAATAATTTCACACTGTTCATTTGATAAATTTGTTAATCGTTCTATATCTAAAATTCCCATCATAATAACGCACTTACCCTTTCTCTAGTTTTTCAAACACTATAACAAAAATTGTGTTCAATGCGATACATCTATTAGAGAGTATCAAACGAAATTTGGTAAAAATAATAGAAAAGGACAAAACGTGTTTATTTACACCGCCTTGCCATTTTCTTTTCTACTTTCGGTTGTTTCGATCGTTCATTATACATCTAATCCTAAGTGTGAACGCAATGTGCTACCTTCATAATCAGCTCGGAATAAACCACGTTCTACTAAGTTCGGAATAACATCGCTAAAGAATAAATCTAAAGATTTTGCAGGACCACCTGGCACAGCTATAAAGCCATCCATTGCTCCTTTTTCATAAAAATTCACAATTTGATTCACAATATCTTGTGGCGTACCAATTGCTACAAGATGTGCAGAGCCAATTACCTCTGGGCGTTCTAATAATTCTTCAACAGTCGGCTCATTTTCTATAATATATCGGCGCACGAGATGTGCATGCGTTTTACTACGTACTTTTTGATTTTCAGGCGGCAACATATTTGCTGTTACGCAATCCATTAGAGCTAAATGACGAATATCCATCCCAATTACGGATTCTAGGGCAATATAGCGACGCTCAATTGTTAAATGCTCGTGTGCTTTACGGTGCATTTCTAATGCCTCCTCATATGTATCACCAATAAAGAAATACAATCCTGGTAATAAACGTATGTCATCTGCTGAACGCCCTAACTCAACAGCTCGCTTGCGCAAGTCATTGCGTAATTTAATACCTACTTCTATATCTGGAGTGGCAGCAAAAATAGCATTTGAAACTGCTGCCGCAAATTGACGACCTGTATCCGATGCCCCTGCTTGGAATAGAGGAATATCACCTGCTGGCTGCATAGGTATATTTAATGGTCCCTTTACATGAAAATACTCACCATCATGGTTAATTGGCTTCACAAGCTCTTTAATTTTCTCTAAATCTCCATCTACCTCTAATATTTCATAAGGGTTACTATGCCATAGTCGCTGAACAACATCCTGACATTCTGTTGCCTTTGCATAACGCTCCTCTGACGAAGGCATCAACTCGTTGCTAAAATTAGATGCTCCATCAATTGATGTTACTAGGTTCCAACCTAAACGCCCTTCACTAATCCAATTCAATGATTGTAATTGGCGCGCAATAATATAAGGTGGATTAAATGATGTTGAAACTGTTGTTACCAAACCAATTTGTTTAGTTTCTCTTGCCACCGTCGCCATTAAAAAACTTGGATCTAGCCCTACTGTTCCTTTCATTTTAGCTATTAATTCTGGATGCGCTATTAAATAATCTGCCTTAAATACAAAATCTAGCTTCGCTGCCTCAGCACGCTTTGCAAATGCAATATGTTCATCAATTAATGCACCTTTTTTGCCTTCACCATTCACCGCTAAATGCATCCCAATTATAAGATGTCTTTTTGCTGTCAATTTACACTCTCCTTTTTTAATTGAAAATGATTATCACTACCATCATAAAATTTATTTTCTAATAAGACAATGAAATAAAGAGTGTATTAATATATTTAACAATGAAAATAATCTAGTTAATTACAGATCTAATAAAGAGAGAGCATGTTTTTTCAATTAATAAAAACATGCTCTCTTAAATAAATTGTTTTACTAGACTTGTGCAAATAAAAAGTTACGTACAAAAAAGAAAATAAAAAATCCTTCACATTGAATATTAAACAGCCTGCCGTAATTCTTCTTCCTCATGCATAACCTGCGGACTCTCGTTTTCTTCTCTACGCTGACAGATGTTATTCCAAATAAGAGCAGAAATAACAAGTAAGGTCCCTACTATATCAAAGATTGTTACATTGTATCCTTGTATCATCATAATGACCAATGTAGTTATTGGAACGAAATTAATGAATAAAATCCCATTTATAGATGATAGAATTTTCACACCGTAATTCCAACTAAGCAATGCCACAATGCCTGGTAGTGTCATCATAAACAATAAATCATATTTAATAGCAAAAATCGTTTCCGTACTTGGGACTGATACAACTCCTTGTATCGTCATGATCATTGTGATGATACCTGTTACAGCTGTGCCAAATACACATGTT
Organism: Lysinibacillus sp. G1-3; assembly: GCF_056322905.1. Classification (NCBI taxonomy): domain Bacteria; kingdom Bacillati; phylum Bacillota; class Bacilli; order Caryophanales; family Bacillaceae; genus Lysinibacillus; species Lysinibacillus sp. G1-3. Next base: position 113,264 of record NZ_JBWHYQ010000004.1, on the reverse strand, counting down.
AATGTAGAATAGCGCAGCGTAGACCAATCATTAAATGTTTGACCGCCCATTGTATAGATGACCCACCCTATAACACCAATTAAAATGAATGCGAGCGAAACTAGATTATGTTTTAGTGTGAGAAAGAAACCCATATCGCCTTTTGTAATAACAAAAATAGCCCCAACAAAAGCAATGATCATACTACTAATCATATACTTCTTCGGTTTCACATGTTTATAGCCCCATAGAATAGCAATCGAAATCATCGGCATGAGTGCTTCCATAATCGACGCTACCATAACACCGGATTTCCCCATTAACATTTGGCCTAAGAAAACAAGCACGTTGTAAACTGTAAATGCCATCGTCCCAAAAAAGACGAGTAATTTACCTTTCCCTTCTAAACGAAATGCTTTCTTCCCTTCTTTCATCCATAATAAAATGACTAATACAATCGATACCGCTCCATATCGAATAGTTGAAAAATAGAGCGGATTTATATATTCAAGTGCATGATCGGCTACTGGAAACATGGCTCCCCATGACATACTGGCAATTAAACATGCGATCACGCCTATTACTATTTGATTTCTTCTCACTGTTTTTCCTCATTTCTATATAACCCTATCAATTATGCGTCGTCATCATTGCGTCCAGAATCGGCTTTATGCTTTGACCCGCACGATGTTGGTCACTCAGTCATTGCCCACAGGAAGTGGCGCTTTTAGACTGAGTTCTTCTATTTCACAATGAGAATTATAAAAAAGAAAATACATCACGTAAAATGATTGAAAGTGATATCAACTATCATTTATAATGATAGTTTTTAAGGGGGAAAGCTCGATGGAACTACGAGATTTACAGATTTTCAAAAGCGTCGCAAATAACGGTAGTGTTAGCCATGCTGCAAAAGAATTAAATTATGTACAATCCAATGTAACTGCACGTATTAAGCTATTAGAAAAGGAGCTCAATACTCCGCTATTTTATCGCCATAAAAAAGGGATGACATTAAATCCAGAAGGGCGAAAAATGCTTGCTTACGTTACTAAAATTTTGCAGGATGTCGAGGAAATGAAACAAGTATTTTTAGATAGTGATACACCGACTGGTACTTTAAAAATCGGTACAGTCGAAACAGTAAGTATATTACCTACCATTCTAGCGTCCTACTATAAAGGATATCCGAATGTCGACTTAACACTACAAGCTGGTTTAACTGAGGAACTTATTAAAGAAGTAGCGGATCACCAATTAGATGGTGCATTTATAACCGGGCCGATTAAACATCCAGCTTTAGAACAATATGATGTATTTACCGAGAATCTCGTTCTTATCTCACAAAACAAATCCTTTCGCATAGAAGAATTTATGACTACACCTATCCTTGTTTCTAATCAAGGTTGCGGCTATCGATCCAAGCTAGAACTCTGGCTCAAAGATGAGGGTTTATTGCCAAAGAGAATTATGGAATTTAATATTTTAGAGACAATTTTAAACAGTGTTGCCATCGGTCTAGGCGTTACACTTGTACCACAATCAGCCGCTGAACACCTTTCTACTACAGGCAAGGTTTATTGTCATCCAATTCCTAAAAAATACGGTACTATTTCAACCGTCTTTATTCGACGAAAAGATGCATATATGACAAATTCAATGGAATGTTTTTTAAAAACAATTGCTGAGCATCAGCATATATAGGGTTACTTCTATCATTTCCGCGTCTGTTTTTCTGCCAATCATCATTAATAATACCTGGGAAGTAACAAAAAAACGCTTGGTTTCTAGTACCAAGCGTTCTGTGTCAATTATATTTGGATAAAAAAGATGCAGAGAACCTATATTTAAAAACATAATTTTAAATTAAAATGGTTCTATTTCGCATTTTTGTCAGGCTGATGAATACCGAATATATTGCCCTCGGTATCAATATAGTATCCCTGCCACGCCATTCCAGGAAGAGCATATTTCGGCATTGCAACTGTGCCGCCATTCTCAATAATTTTAGCTTCCGTTATATCGTAATTTTCCACACCCATTGTACAAGCAAATCCATTTAAAGCTTGATTTGGTTCCGGAGAAGCACTTTGACGTTGCATTAAAGCCCCATCGATTCCTGGTTCGTCCGCATTACCAGTCACCGCTCCAAAGTAAGGCATTCCTGCATAATCACTCCAATCTTGAAATGACCATCCGAATACCTCTCCATAAAATTTCTTTGCTCGTTCCATGTCACTTACATGAATTTCAAAATGAACTAATCTCCCCATGTTATCCTCCTTATTATTAAAGAATTAATTTACTCACTGTGTTTGAGTACAATTACTATATATTATTATGACAAGGAATGGAAATTAAAAAGAAGAGAAATTATATGAAAAAAAATCGGGAATACGCATTCTAATACTAGTTCCCGATTTTGGTTCTATTTCTTTTAAATAGGTTAATTTACAGCGTTTAAATTCTCTTTTAAATACTGAATAAATGGATGCCCTTCTATATCTGATTTACGTGTACATATAAATAAACTTTGCTGAATATTTGCACGTTCTATATACACCCTAGCCAGTTTTCCATTTGATATACTTTCAGTTACACTGTAGGACGGTGCTAAAGTCATACCGTACCCTGCTTCCACTACTTTAATCGATTCATGTAAGCCTTGCATTTGAAGTCCTAATTTAGGTAAAGGACAGTTATACGTATAAAAAACTGACTCCAATAAATCAAGCGTCGAGCTACCACGTTCCCGATAAATAAAGTCCTCATTCGATAATTCATAAATGGAGACAGTTTGATTTGCCAAAGAATGTGATGGGTGCACAACAAACCAAAACGGGATATCTACTATTTTTTCAAACTGTAAATCAGGGTGACCGATTTTATTTTGCACGACAAAACCAAAATCTACTTCATAATTAAGAACTTGCTCTTCCACAGATTTTACATTACCTAGCGACACAAAAAATTCAATGTGAGGATTAGCAAGCTTATACGCTGCTATAATCGACGGGAGTATATAGTTTATGGGTATATAGGAAGAAGCAATATGTATTTTTTCTTCTTTCGCTAAAAATTTACCGAGTCTTTCATCAATTTGTGCTTCTAAATAAAATAAACGCATTCCCTGCTCATACAAAAACTTCCCCTCAGGCGTTAATTGAATGCCACGTCCCTTTCCTTCAATTAATTTTGCCCCTATTTCGCTCTCTAATTTCCGTATTTGAATTGTGACAGCTGGTTGGCTAAGCAGCATTTTATTAGCCGCTGCAGTAATACCACCAAGCTTTGCGACATTCGTAAAAATCCTTAATGCATGCAAATTCATTTCATTCACTCCTTCCTATCGATCAATTTCGCCTTGGCGTAATTGCGTCCGGATTTTGAATTGTGCCCGGGCCTGCACGATGCAGGTCAGTTAGCCGTTTTCGCAGGATGCGAAGATTTTAGGCTAACATCCTTATAGGCATTCCTTTCAAAATCCGTGACATCCGCCGGAGCCTTTATCTTTATTCAGTAGGTTTTAGAACACCCTCTGAAAAGGAATCACATCTCTATTCACCCCACCACCTTCGAAGATGGGGGTCTCCTGCTGAATAATAATAAATTTAATTTATGAATAAGTAATTTATATATATTTGTTTTATGTATTATTTAGCAGTAATTTAAGTGTAGAGGTGATTTGATGGAAATTTTACTACAGGAATGGTTTTCAGTAAATGGATTTATTTTATTTACAATTGGCTTACTCGCAGCAGTCATTGGTGTTCTTTTCGGCGCTGCAGGCTTTGTTTTGTTACCCGCAATGTTACTTATTGGTATTCCGATTCATACAACCGTAGCTGTTAATAAATTCGCGACAGGACTTTCAGCTCTATCAAATGTCGTATCGTTTATAATTAAAGGTCATTTATCGATAAAAAAATTTGCATCTTTAATGATTATATCTAGTTTGGGAGGTGTATTGGGCGCATTTTTAGCCACACGATTATCAGAACAAGTCATGAATATTGTAGCTTGCATTTTCTTAATTTTCGCATTTTTCATCATGCTTTGCAGTAATAAATTTATGGTAAAGGATATTAAAGAGACAGAGGAACAACCAATTAATAAACTTATTCCATTTGCGGTTTCAATATATGATGGTGGTTTTGGACCAGGCTCAGCTCTAATGAATGTAACCTATCACCTTAAAAAGCAATATACATATATAAAAGCAGTTGAGTTAACAAGAATGATTACGTTTTCAAGTTGTACAGGTGCCTTTCTCTTTTACTACTTTACGGGCATAGTTAATTGGGGAATCGCCATTCCTGTTTCAATTGGCTCTATCGTTGGCTCGTTCTTAGGTTTAAAGATCATCCCTTATATCAAAACAAGATGGATTCAAATTTTATTACCAATCATTTTTTTCTTGCTGATTGTTCAGGTAGTATCAGATTTATTAATATAGATCACGCTACGTTTAAGTGAGTACGCAAAACAAGCGAGAAGTGACTAACTTCTCGCTCTTTTGTTTCCTCTTATTTTATTATTTAGCAGGAGTAACAACAGGTTATATTTTCAACTCTTTTATCCCTGCTTTTAATGTGTCTGCATCTACTTTTAATGTCTTCCAGCTGTCTTTAGCTGATTTCAAATTAGGTAGTAAAAATTTGAATTTATTTTGTTCCGCTTTATCAGATGCATTCTCGATATGTCTCAATACTCCTGAATATTGAGAGTCTAAATCAGTCCATTGTGTAGACATAAAAGTAAGGGCATTAATAGCATCATCAAGTGCATTGTACATCTCACTAATATTACTATGTGCAATACCAACTACACGATTTAATGTTGTTTTATAATCAACTGTCTGTCTTAATTGTGCTAATAACGGTTCTAATTGACCTAATTGATCTCTCGCTATCCCCAGCATAACACCACCAGCAATCCACGTAGGAATAGAAGGCACAGATATTGTTATTATTCCATCAGACTCTAGTTTCTTATAGTAGTTTACTGATTCTAAAATTTCATTTAGGCGCTTTTGATCGTCCTCAACTGCAACCCCTTGATTTTTTAAAATCGACTGTAAAAGCTCTTTGTTACTGCCAAATGCTCTAACATCTTGTCCAATATCATTTCTTAATTTAGTTAATTCTTCTATTAATTGTTGAGCATACTTTTGATTTAGTTGAATCTCTTCTCGTAAATCTGTAATCCCTTCTATTAACGTCTCTCCATCTCCTGTATTTATTGCATCTACAATTATGTCATAATAATTTTCAAACTTTGTATCGTATTCAATAATACCTGTTAACGTATCTATTAGCTGTTTCTTTACCTTTGTATCCCATGTAAGGGCGTGTGCTCTAGCATCCTTTTGATCTTGTACAATTTTACCTGGCAAATCCGGATATCCATTAATTTTAATCCCTTCAAAGTTCACATCTGGATTTTTAATTAACATATACGAATAAGCATTCATAGATTTTGCAAAAAGCCCCGCCTTTTGCAAAGTTTCTTTCATCTTCACTTCATTTGCTGAAAGAGACGTATCACTATTGCTTGTTTGCTCAATTTTACTTGTCTCTGCAAATGCTGCTAATGGAGAGACTACAGAAGTTGTTGTCAAAGTTAAAAACGTTGATACAGCGAGTACTTTGTAAAGAGATTTTTTATTCATTTCATATTCCTCCTATATGTAATTTATTTTCAGTTTTTATCTTCTTGTTTAAAAGCAATGTCTTTTGCAATAAATTCCGCATCTTTATGAATATCATTCCAACTTTGTTTAGCCGCTTTTAAATCATCAGGTATTAACGAGAGCTTATGATCTTGCATTTGATCGATATTATCATATAAGTCTTTATAATTTGCCCCCATTGTATTCCATTGTTGTTGAATATTCGTTAAAGACATGATCGCTTGATCCACTGTTTGATATAGGTATGTCAAAGTGTCTTTGGCGTTAGTAAGTGAAATAACTGCTTGGTTAGCTAAATCGGCTTTCATCGTTAATTCCCCGATTTTATTGGAAATTTCGTTGTAGGAGTTCATATGATTAGATGCTGTAACACCAGCTGCTGTTCCTAAACCAATACCAGCCGCGCCGAGAGCTGTAAGGCCACCGACAACAAGTGGGGTTGCTGTTCCGCCAGTCACAACAATTACTACCCCTCCTGCAATAGTTCCAATAATTAAAACTGCTGCTCCCAATCCACCACCAATTGACCATGCTAGTACATTGTCAAAATGTGCTTTTTGAGTGGAACGTAGATTCTCAATTTCAGCTTGAAGTTGTGGAACCAATGCCTGTTTACCCGCTAATATTGCCGTTAATCCACCCTTCCCATCTGGACCACCAATATTATTTTTAAAATCTATAGTATTTGTATATAGCTTTGTTTTGAAGGCTTCTAACATCTTTATGACGTCTGTAACTTCTTTTGAATTTGTATCAATCGAACTGATTAAATCACCAATACCTTCTTTTAGCCCTTCCTTATCTTTCTTTTTTACAGTGTCTATTAATGTGTCGTAGTAATTATTAAATTGTTCATCGTAATTTACAATATTACGTGCTGTCTTTTGAATTTTTGGCTTCGCTGTATCTAGCCAATAATTCGCATTGATTCGAGACAGTTCCTGATTAAGGTGAATATTTTTGATTAACTCTCCCCCTTCAGAACCTAAATCAATATTTGATAGATTTACATTTGGTTGTTTAATCATTGTTTTTGCGTACAAATCCATTACAAGAATATGAGAACCTGTTTCAGCTAACGCTTTCTTCAGTCCTTCAGGTCCTAATGTGTAATAATTCCCAATTTTCTGTTCCTGAAAGCTCTGTTCTTGCGCAAGCGCCTGAATAGGACCACTGTTAGTTGCAGTTATAACCGTTGCCAAAGTGGCCACGGTTAACACCTTATATGAAAATTTCTTCAAATCTAATCCCTCCTAATTTTTCGATATTCTATCAAAATTTATGAACTTGTTCTTCAAGTTGACCAATACCATTTTTTAATCGTCTTAATGTATCTTTTTGAGATAGATTGTTAGCAGTTTCAGCATCAGTACTTAACTTTGTGATACTACTTTTTATTAAAATCAAATCTTCTTTATAGCGTTTCAATAGGTCAAGTTCTACATCCACTTGACTAGCAAATGTATGTAAATCATTTTGCATAAGAAGAAGCATTGATTTTTGTAAATCTGCTATCGATAGTTTCGTTGTTAAATCATATAATTTTTGGTTTTGCTGCTCTAAATCATCTAAATATGCTCGTTGTTCTGCCTTTAGATTATTTACTTCAGCGAAGGTACTATATGTTTTCTTGATTCTTTCTGAGTCAATTACTTTCATAAGGTCATGCTCTTTCGCTTTTGTAGCCGCTGCTGCTGCAATTTCACCTTTATTATTTTTTTCAATTGTTTCCCGCGCTTCTTTTTTAGCAGCTTCAATCTCTAAAGCAGATTTACCCTTATCTTTCGCTTCTTGCTCTGCTTTTTTCTCTGCTTCTAAAATAGCGTTGTTAATTTCTTTTCCTTTGTTATACGCTGCTGCCGCTGTTTGAGCAGCTGGTTCAATAATATCTTTTGATAGACTATAGATTTCTTGGAATATTTTTAGTCCTTGTTCATTTAAAGCCCCTGGTAGAAACGCTATTTCTTGCAAATTATTTTGAATGGATTTTTTAGTATCAAGTAATTCGCCTTTTAGCTTGTCTATCTTCCCTGTTCCTTCTAAACTAAGTACTTCCTGAGCTTTTGCCACATCAGTATCGAGATTTTTAAGTTTTTTATCAAGCTGTAATTGAAGATCTGTTAATTCATTAATTTGATATTGAATATTTTCTTGGTTTGTCATAACCATTTCTTGAAGGACTTCCAGCCTATCAAGGAAACCTTCCTTATCTTCCTTATTATCTACATAATCTTTTAATGTTGGATAATAGCTATTAAATTTAGTGGCAAATCCTTTACTTTTTGAATTAATTAAAATTAACTTTGGATAGAGTTCCGATGTCCATTCTTTCATATCTTGTTTAATTAGGAATTGATCTGTATGTAAAGCTGGTACTTCATCTAGCTGTACATTCGGGTTCATTAAAGATTGGTCTATATACATTTGGATTAATTTAGATTGTGCACCTAATTTTCTTAAAGATGAAGAAAGAGTCATGTTCTCTTCTTGTAGTTCTGCTTGAGCAATAGGTGTTGCAAAAGTATGTACAGGAATAACTCCTGTTGCAACAATGGATGTTATCATTAATCCTTTAATTAATTTCCTTTTCATTCTATTACCTCCCTATTTGATATTTTTCATAATAATTCATACGGTTTTATATATATTTTGAGTACCCCCCATTTACTTGAGTTTAGGAAAAATTCTTTCTATTTCCTATGATGTAAATTTTAGTCATGTACACATTTTTTAGCAAATAACTACGAAATTAACCTATTTCAAGCTAAAATAGGTTATTTCACTGTAATTTCGAGTCTGAAAATTGATTAATATTAACAATATTCATCTGAATGTGTCACAATACAGCGAAGTTCAGTCGTCTGACAACTAAATAATGACATATTTTTGTTAATAATTAGGTAATTAAGCGAATTAGAATAATGCTATCAATTTTCCCTTGGCATAGTTAAGTCCGGAATCGGCATTGTGCTTAGGCTAGGCATGGGCCAGCACATTTCGGTAATACCGTGGCGTTCTTAGACTTAGTTCCTATATTTCAGAAGGCGTTTGGACATCTGCCGAAATAAGCTGAAGTTTAGATATATTGATTCCCAATAAGACTCTTCTAGAATAGATATTAGCTGTGAGATGGTACCTACTAACTTTTCATTATTGAGGGGTATCCTTGACTTTGTAGTTACAAGGCACTTTTGAGATTTTTCATATTTCTAGATTGAAATGTAAAGAACCAATTGCTTATTGAAGATTGGCAATTGGTTCTTAAATTAGATTTTTATTTTGTTTTATAAAACTTAGTAGCTCACCTAAAAAGGTATAGACTAAGATTGGACTGTCATCCAGCGGGCATTTCTTCCTTTTGAGATAAGCTTAATTTCACCTAATAATTGCAAATCAGTTAAAGCTTTACTAATTGTACTTTCGGCTATATCTGGATAAATGCTTCGAATGCAATCTTTTGTAAAAGGTTGTTGTTGATTATGAATGAAATTCTGAATTCGCTCTACCTTAGTATGTTTACATATAGAATCCAGTACTCTGCTATGTAAATCTTTATAAGCCTCTAAAATAATCATTAAGAACTCTTTTAACCAGAAGTTCATATTATGTCCATTACAGTACCAATTAACAGATGATTTAAATATAGCTTCATAGTATTCAGATTCTCTTTTCTTTATATATTCATCTAAACAAACGTATTTTACAAATGTATGTCCGCTTTTTACTAATAGTAATTGCAAGAACATTAATGTTAATCTACCATTACCTTGACTAAAAGGGATTATGCAATAAAAATTAAATATAAAACGAGCGATTAATATAAGTGTAGGCATCTCTTTTTTGCGGTTTAATAAATCGTACTGGTTGCATAATTGTTCTACAGCTTGCGGAACATTTTCAGGTGGAAGAGGACGATAACAAATCGTGTGCATCCCTTTTTCGGGAATTCCTGGAATAGAAAATGGCTTTTGGCGCCATTTTGCACTGTCAGAGGTATTATAATGAATTAATTGAAAATGCAATTCTTGTATAGTATCTGGACTTATAGAAAAAGTACGAGATTTTTTATGTACAAGAGTCAAAGTTTCATAATAACAAAAAATCGCATCTTCCGAAATTGATTGAGGCATCATATCATCTAAAATAATTTCTTTTAATCGCTTATTTGAAACTTTTATGTCCTCATAAACTGAAATATAGTTTTTTATGTATTGTAGGGGTATAGCTTTTTCAAGGCCAGTAAATATATCAGGTCTTTGCTCTTTATAAGCGGTCAACATACCTTTATATTCACTAATCTCACTGACTAAGGTTATTAGTTGCTGATCAATATTTATGTAAGGATCTTCGAAAAAATTTCTCATTTTGTTCCTCCTGCCACTATCTCTCCATGCTCTATTACACTAATATTTTTTTGTTTTAAAGGAGTTCCTAATGTTATTCTAGTATACTATTCAAATAACATCCGGTTTAATAGAGCTTTTACTTTTTAAAGAAAGAGGATTAATTTATTATTCAAATTTTTGTATAAAGTTACTCTAGATTTTGAAATTACTTTTTCACTCCAAATAATGGATGCTTCATGAGTATAGACGTTAGACATTAGACATAATTAAATATCGGAATATTATCTTTTAAATGTACTGATATCTTTATTATTTTTGTGACATTTCTGTGTAATTCCCCGACATTTTTATTACGTTTATTAATTGGATAACCATTTTGTGTCCTTCTGCTGTGTAAATCAATTGCTAGCTAAACTTTTATTTATGTGTACTAACCATTTTGTTCTTCCTTTTTTAGCATTAATAATGAAAGAAATAAGCGGATACCATATCTTAATTATACACGGTATCCGCTTGTTATTATTTCATTGAAACCTTCTGTAATTATAAAACAATATCCCCGGTTAAATATGTAACATCGATCTTAATCAAAACAAAAACACTCTTGGTTTTGATACGTATCCAAACCAAGAGTGCCGCAGTATCCCAAAATTGTACCTTGATGAAGCTCGACAATCTATTTATTTATGCTTTTTTTGCTTTTTGAAGATACATTTGACTATCTGCTACATTTAATAATTGCTTTGCTGTAGCCCCATCTTGTGGAAAACGCGCACAGCCAATACTTGCTGAAATCAGAATTTGCTGTTCCTCGATGCTAAACGGCTCCTGTAATAATTCATGTATTTTAGCTGTATACTGTTCAACTTCATTTTGCGTAGTCATATGTTCAACTAATAACACAAATTCATCTCCACCAAGACGCGTCCAGACTTCCTGCTTTTGAGTAAATTGCTTGCACCGTTCCGCAAACATTTGTAGTAATAAATCTCCCTGTAGATGTCCATACTGGTCATTTACAGCTTTAAAGCCATTCAAATCTATGAAAAATAGGGAAAATCCCTGATTCTCTCCTTCAATTAAACGCTCTAAACGATCCAACACAAATTTACGATTCGGTAAATTCGTTAAACTATCATAATAAACAAAGTGCTCCAAGTTTTTAGAGAAATCAATGGAACTTTTTAAATACTTATTTAAGTTTTGAATGCGCTTATAGTGATCAGATACATCATAAAGTTCTATCATTAAATACGATGTATGTTCTATTTGTATATGTTGAATTAATATATTTTGACGAGTTGGCTTCATCTTTGCACACTTATGTTCCACAAAATATTGATGCATCGCCGCTGAGCAAAAGCTTTTTTGTTTATCCAACAAAGCCTTTTCAAACATATAGGCATAAATCTTTTTATCAAAACGTGGAACAACTGTTGTGATCGGTAAACCTTTAACCTCATCTTCACTTTTATCTGTGTACTTGACTAACCATTTATTCCATAATTGAATGTTCAATTGCTCATCCAATAAAATAATGCCATTATCTAGCTGATTGACGATCGCAACATATAAATCATTCATCCAAATCCCTACTAATCTCGTCCACTTTTTGAATTAAAAATTCGATTGATTCTAAGGAAAACTTAATTAAGATGATGCCTAGTACCTTTGAATTATCCACATCAAAACTTACATAAAGTAATAACACATTACTATCCCCAGAGCTAGTAAGTGTTTTATAAAACTCTCCTTCATTATGTAAAATTACTTGTGGCACATCATACTCAAGCTTCATTTTCAACAGGCTTCCCATACCGCCCATAATGGAATTTAGAATGATATTGCCTATTTCCTTTACAACATCAAAATCCTCATCATTAAATGAAAGTTTTTCATCCTCTTCTGTATATTCTTCCCCTAAGCAAAGCGCAGTCAAATATTTAATTTGCTCTGCCGGAAAAATAAAATCTGCTCTATCAGAAAAGACATTACCAAACTTTAAAGAGGTAGATAGTACTGTACCATTTATTACAGGAGTCAGCTCTTCTTGATTGCCAGACTTTAATTCTTGTAACCCTAGTAACGTTATCTCTGGTACTGACAAAAAAATTCTTTTTTGAAGAATCTCTGATAATAAGTTAGCTGCCTCGCCGACAAATACATTATACAGCTCTTTCAATATATCCTCTTGTGTTGTTGTCAACAACTAAATCACCCTTCTATCAATAATTCTATCTCCTTCAGTTTCGCAACATTTATCGGTTTATTAATAAATGCTAACGCTCCAGCAGATAAAACCTCGTCACGAACCGCCAATTGTACGTCAGCTGAAAGCACGATAATTTTAGCCGTTGGGTATTTTTCTAATAATTGTCTAATTGCCTCTTGTCCACTCATCTTAGGCATTAATAAATCCATAAATACAAGGTCAGGTAGAAAAGTTGCAAATACTTCAATACCTTCAACACCATCATTTGCTGTTTCATAAACAGCATCAGGGTAAATAGATTTTAATGTTTGTATTGTTGTTTTTTGAGAAAACACGGAATCATCTACTACAAGTACTTTCATAAAAAATTAATCCTCCGCTATTAAAATCATGTTTCTTAAAATAATAGCACAATTATTCTTTATTTGAAAAATATTTAACTAGTTCTCTAAATGTTGGTGAAATGTCTATAAAAAGTTTTTTGCTAACTATTCTTAAAGGTATCAAGATTTCACTAAAGGGTACATTCGAGTTCACCGTTGAGTTAAGAAAGCAATGCCCTAGAGCACAGATTCCGGGTAAATAGTGCAAAATAATGTAACCCTAATAAGGTTTCATATCGAGAAATATATTATTTTCAAATAATTTATTACACACATTTAGATGAATAGTATCAATCATTAGGTGTATTTTTAATTATTATTCTTCTAATTTTATTGGTATTGAGAAATCCGGTAACGAGTTAACAATATCTTCCTATTAATTAAAGAAAGAACTGTTAGAATAAACTTCTAACACAGTACCAGCTTGAATTAGACTAAAGACAGTCGTTTCAACATCGAAATTTATATTTACAAGTTCACGGTGAATTTAAGGCTATATATTAAAGGAAAAGAAAAGCGTATTTTGAATGTATCAAAACACGCTTTTTCTATATTCAATTGAATCATCCACTTGTAAACTGCCGCTTCATTTTCGTTACATAAAACACTTGCTGAAAAAAGTTACACCGCAAATATTTACTGTAAAACAATAGTTTTAGCTCGATCTTCATTGACAGTATAAAGGAAGAAGTTTAATGTAATATCTTTTTCCTTTATATTTTTAAATGTTTCTACTTGTTTATGTGTTCTTAACACGCCATCATTAGAACGAGTTTCTGCAAAGATTTTTTTGCCATTTTGATATATAACATTTTGTGTGATACCACCAAATTGCTCGTTCTTACTTTCTGATTCAACAATTAAATCATTACCTTTCGTATAGTAGGTAATATCAATTGGATACCCGTTTAATTCTGTTTTTATAGTCTTTGGCACACCAGAAATATTTGTTAGCTCTACTTTGTCTTGCTTTTCAGCTTCATAAGAAAGCTTCGCATCATTTAATATAAGTGAAATTTCTTTATTCGTAATATCCTTTATCAGCCCCTGTGTGTCAAAGGAAATATAATCTTTATAATACTCTCCCGATAATTCTTGCTCACCAATTCGTAATTTAAACTGACGATAATTGAAATGAGCTATATTAGAATTAGAATCTATATATTTTTCTTCAATATAAAGCTTCACATTACTCGGTGTAATGACAAGCTCATTAAATTGAAGTTGCTGAGAGCCTATCTCAATTTTTTCGTCTATATCCATAACAAAAGTAGATTTTTTAGCAAGATCCTGATTGTATTGGAAATCAAGGCTCCACGTTTCTGGTTTATAACTTACTGTATCAATATAACTTAAAAATACTCCTAATTTTTCTACCTCTTCTTTTTGGATCTTTAGTGAATCACTTCTTTTAATGACATTTGCTTGAGGACGTTTATGAGTGACGCCAAAACTCGCAATGGTTTCATCTTGAATTTTATAAGATACATATGCGTCTTCTATGTTATTGGACTCTTCCAGGTCGATAAGATAATCCAATGTATATTGTCCGTTTTGATATCCGTTTGAAGTGAATTCTATTTGTGATATTCCATTTTGATTTAAAGTAATCTTTTCAGGGAACGCGTTCGATTGAACTACATTTTTTAACTCTACACTTTTCTGCTGTATCTCCTTTACACCACCAAATTGAAGTGTAACATTGCTGTTGTGTGGGATTTCCTCATCTGTTTTTAGAATCCCTACTAATTGATCTGTTTCCTGATTATATACTGCGTTAGCCTCCAACTTTATTTCTTTGCCGTCACTTATTTTGAGTAATGCTTTTTCGAAGTCTGCATAATCTATTGGATAATCGTGATCAATATCTAAGCTAAAGTTAATAGTAGTCCCATTTTGATCTGAAATTACATTATGAATATTTAATACACCCGCTTCGTTTTCTACAGTTTTATTGACTTCCTGCCCAAAGCCATTTTCTAAAGAAGTAATAACGCCTGTTCTATTCATATTTCGCATCCAGTCCAAGATTTCTGTTGTATATTTGGCAAATACAGGTGTGGCTGATAAAACAATTGTAAACATTATGGCAGTTAATATAATTTTGGGTTTATAGCTATGTTTTTTAGTTTTATACTTATGATTTTCTTGTTTACGGATGATTTTACTCCACATTTCATTCTCATTAGGATAATCTACTTGATCGTACTTCACTTTTTCTTTTATTAAATCGTCCATTTTACTCACGATGATCCCTCCATTCGAATAAATAATTTCCATCTACTTGGATAAACTTTTTCATTAATTTTTTACCTTTAAAAAGCCTCGATTTAACCGTCCCCTCTGGGATTTTTAGAATTTCAGCGATTTCTCTATCTTTACAATCATGGACATATTTTAATATCATTACCTTCCGTATACGAACAGGCAGTTTGTTCATTAAATAGACTAACTCACTTTTATTTTCATTGAGCTGTATTGTTCGCTCAATATTTTGGGTATTGTCAACTCGTATAAATGATAGGAAATCAAAATTTTCTTTTAATAGGAGTCTGTTCTTTTTCTTTAAATAATTTCGAGACATATTCATAGCAATACTAAGTAACCAAGATTTTTGATTTTGTATAGCTTGAAAATCTACACTCAAAGCTTTTGCAAATACATCCTGACAAAGATCCTCTGCATCGTATTTATTTTGAAGCATGTAATAGCAAGCTCTGAAGACCTCTTTATAATATGTTTGAAACAATACCCTCTCATCGCTAATTTGTTTCACAATCCCACCTCCTTTTCCGATTTCTACACAAGTAACAATTTAGTATTATAAATAGTTCATTTTTTCAAAAAAACTTTTACTCAATTTCGTTAATTGACCAAGAAATTCACAAAACATTCTTATCGAACTAAATTTCAAATCAACATGAAAAACGGTATATGAAAAATCATGCTCTTAACCCCCATTACTATAAGGAACCAAGCAGCCTAAAAAGTGTTTAATGTGTGTTTCAAATCCAGATTTTGATTGGAAGTTTGACATATTTTTTTAATATTTATGATTGTCAAAGATTTTAAATTGTAGTTGTTTTTCGTACCCGATATAGGTCACTTCTTTAAAACAAATCCATTTTTCCAAGTTCCAATATCATTTCATCATTATTAATATATTCAGAAAACATACATAATCAATTTGCAACGAATTAATCAATACAAGTTGTTCCATTTGTACTATACATAAGATATAGTTGGAAGTTATATCATAACTTTTTTTCATTGAAAAACATCTTAAAAATGCAGTGTATTCAACCATAATCAGTACTTTCGAGAGAGAAAAAATATGTACAAAACAGTCTTAAGAATCAATATACTACAAACAAAACCACAACCAAGTGCACTACATTTGTCTTCCTAAACAAAAAAAATAGTAAATTTTCACTAAAACTATTTACATAAATAGAAAATTGAGAGAAAATAACATAGTATTTCTAAATTTCATATAATAAAGAAGGAGCTTTAACATGAAAAAAATTATTTTTTCAACAAGTCTATTATTTTTTTGGGTGAAAGGAGCCGTAGAAATTGATAACAGATTTGTAAAAACCAATTTATCAAACACAATTCTAGGATTTATTCCAGCAGGAAAAGATGAACAAAATATACCTCTGAAGAATATTTCGGGATCAATGTTATCTTCAAAATATAATGTTAAAGCAATAATAATTGGACTATTTATAATTTCACTTGGATTTTCATCTATAGGTGAAAGCTTTATCGGTGGTTTATTTTGGTTAATTATTGGTATCGGAATTGCTGGGAGTGGAATTCAAACAATATTAAGCATAGAAAAATCAGGGACACCATATTATATAAGTGTGCCATTTTTTGAAAAAGCAAAAGTACAAGAATTAAACCAATATATCCACACAGCTTTAGCTGAAGATACTGACAAAACAGATTTAAATTTATTCTTTGATAAAAAGAATCAATAAATACTAAAACCGTATTAACTTTTAGTTCATACGGTTTTTTTCATTTTGATAATATTTCTTTGACCATTTTCCGACGTCACTTTATTATCACAAATAACGTTTGTACTGATCATCTTTTAATCATTTATAGCAATTGCAGCAATCATTCGCACTAGCATATAAATTACTGAAGCACAGCTTATTTTACTTATTTTTAATGTAGTATATTAGCTCCTGCTAGAATGAATTCGAGGTAATACATGTTCAAGTCTTTAGTTGAAACGTCCAAGCCACAACGACCATAAAGAAGGTTACTTAATCATAAAAAGTACTGCCTCATTTTTTCAATAAGAAAAAACGAGCTGCCTAACGCACACTGTTTGTTTAGGTGATTTGACTCACAACTAAACCTATCTTTCAGACTGAAAGAAATAGCTCTATACCACCTTTTTAGGTAACAAAAAAAACAATCAATCTTTATAGACTAATTACCCTTTAAAACTAGAATTTATAAAATCTTTTGATAAAGTTTTATAGCTCGTTTATTTTTATATACATCTAAACGAATAGCTTTTATATTCATTTCTTTACTATACTGAATCATCATAAAATCCATAAGTCTTTTCCCAATTCCAGTACCAACAATATGTTTATCATCACTAATCACATATAAATTACCTTCCTGTATACCTTTTATCAGTTTCTTTTACAGGATATCCGCCTTTTTTCCATTCAGGGTAATTTATATGGGAATCAAGGTAATCATTTAAATCTATCCTTATTTGGTAGTTGATTACGAAATCGAACTCTAATTTATAAAGATATTTTTCGTCAGTTTCAAGATGGATGAAATCACTCACAGTCTGTTCTATATACCTCTTAAACTTACATTTGCACTAACAATTAAAAAGCCCAAGTCCATAAGTATTATGAAAATACTATAGATTAACCCCACCTGTATGAACATATTTAACAATTAAAACTAAAAACCTTGTTGAACTATTCCGCTCTGTTAGTAAAAAAGAGTCTTCACTTGTTGTAAGTTAAAGTGGAAAGTTTCACAAATAATAAAAAATAGATTATACTGGACTAACTATCATATTAGAAAAGGAGCATTTCCTATGACCGAGAATAATCAAACTGATGTACAAAAAAAGAAAATCAGCCTGCAAGAGGCAGTGAAACAGCAACTTGAAAACAAAAAGAACCAATCCACTGCTAATAAAGGAAAAAAGCATACCGACCTTTCAACAAAAAAAATGAAAAGCCAGCAAACGAAAAAAACAAGCAATACCCGTAGAAAAATGGGTGTCTAATCTACCGACAATATCGGAAAGACATATTACCAGGCAAAGCTGTTGATATTGTAAAGTGAAAAAGCATTCACCTGAATGCTTTTTTCTTTTCATTTTATAACTTGTCTAGCTAAATTTTTCGTTAGTTCAATATAGAAAACCTATGCAACTCAGTGATCTTTAATTAAAGCTCCCCGTTAGCCATCCATGTAGAGCAAAATCGGCGCTACACCACAGAAAATGAAAGATGATTACGTTTTTTCATGGGAGTTAAAGAATACTTTATTCATTTGGTTTAAATTTGATTGATTTTGCTTGATACATTTTATCCTTAAAAATATAAGTAATTTGAATATCACCTATACTTCCGCCTGCTTGAGAAATTTGCCCCCCTATTTTCGCAATAAGGTGATTATCGATTAAAAACCTCGAAAAATGCTTAGAAATATCTCCTAAGCATTTCTATTATTGAGTAATGTTGATTAGAAATCAGATTTTTTTAATGGCGAATTTCACTAAATTTCTCGTTATGACATACTTCAATCATTCTCGTGGGCAATGGCATTAAAAAAAGCTACCGCCTGTAAAATACAGACAGCAACTTCAACTAGGGTAGCAGTTAAGATATATGCAAGCTACAGTAAATAATTAAATTCTTGGCATATTCATTTTTTAAGCTGCTTCTTTTTTAAAACTTTGTCACTAATAAACAGCGAGTGGCCCATAAGGACCTTCGATAATTTCTATTTTTGTTTCGAAAATATCTGTCAAAATTTCTGAGTCCATAACCTCTTCTACTGTTCCAAAAGCGGCAATTTGTCCATCTTTCATAGCACAAATTCTATCAGAATATTTGGCAGCAAAATTGATATCATGCATAACAGTCAAAATTGTTCTTCCAAATTCATTCGCAGCACGTCTCAAATGCTCCATCATTTGAACAGAACGAGCAACATCAAGATTGTTCAGAGGCTCGTCCAAAAGTACATATTCAGTCTCTTGGCATAAAACCATTGCTACATATGCCCTCTGTCTTTGACCACCTGAAAGCTCATCTAAATATCTATCTTCTAAATTAGTCAAATCTAAAAAATCGATATATTTAGAAATAATAGCCTCATCTTCTTTAGTTAATCTTCCCTTTGAATAAGGAAATCGTCCAAATCCAACTAATTGTCTAATAGTAAGCCTAGTTACAAAATGATTTTCTTGACGCAATATAGTCAAAATTTTTGCTAAGTCTTTTGATTTGGATTCAGAAACATCCATATTTGCCACCTGAATTTGACCTTCCTCCATATCCAAGAGTCTTCCAATCATCAAAAGTGTCGTAGACTTTCCAGCGCCATTTGGTCCAATTAAAGAAGTAAAACCCGCTTTTGGTATTTCAATATTCAAAGGTCCTATTTTTACTTCATCAGTATAGAACTTTTTAACATTATCAATTTTTATCATAAAGCCCTCTTCCTTAAAACTACAGTTAAAAATATTATTCCACCAAATAATTCAATAATAACTGAAACTACACCTTGAGCATGGAATACGTGATACATTAAAAAGTAGGCACTCGTTAATATCAAAAATCCTATAGCAAGCGCCATTGGGAAAATATATCTATGATCATAAGTTGATGCCGCCTGATAGCTCAAAGTTGCTACTAAAAAGCCATAGAAAGTAAGTGGCCCAATCAGAGCTGTTGAAATTGACATCAAAATAGCAACTAATACAAGCGTATAAATTACACTAGATTGATATTTAACTCCAAAAGAAGTAGACACATCCTTTCCTAGTGACAATATATTTAGATTTTTAGAATGAGCAAGAAGTAATAATGCTACAATTATTACCATAGGAATTACGATAGGAAAATATGCTGAATCCGCATTATTAACAGAACCAAACAATCTTGCCTGTAAAATATCAAATTCAGAAGGCGCAAGTAGTCTTCTCATGAAAGTTGACACAGAATTTAGCCCAGTGCCAATAATAATTCCAACTAAAAGCATAAGTTGTAAATTCCCGTATTTACCAGAAAGGAGCCATCCATAAAGTATTAAACTCATCAAGACCATAACAACAACTTGAAATAAAAATGATCCAATCCCAGTAAAATTTATCAATGCACTAGCACCAAAGAAAAATATTGTACTAGTATGAATTGTTGAGTACAGTGCTTCGAAACCTAAAAGTGAAGGAGTTATAATCCTATTATTCGTAATCGTTTGGAAAGCAACCGTCGACAAGCTCTGACAAACTGCAGCAATAATCATTGCAACAAGAGCGACTATCCTTCTCATAACAACTGGGATAAAAGAAGGTGAATCTACTGGAACTGGATTGTTATAAACTAAAAGTCCATATGAAGAAAGGACCCCCAAAGCAATCAATGTTATTAGCAAAATCCAATAACGTCTTTCTTCCTTCTTAGAACGAAATGCCCTAGCTGATCTATTTTTATTATGAAGGCTAGAATCGATTTCAACATTTTCTTCATTTCTATATTCCAATGTGTTCATCGGTGCCTCCTTGGCTTTCTTTGTCTCAATAAAATAGTAATAAACACGACTGACCCCACTGTTCCAAGTATTAAAGAAACGGGTACTTCAAAAGGCATTATAATTGTTCGAGAAATTATGTCACAGGCAGTTACAGTTCCCATTCCTATCAAACATACCCAAGGTAAATTACTTCTAAGATCATCTCCTCTATACATTGAAACAATGTTTGGGACAATTAAACCCAAGAAAGGTAAGTTTCCAATAACAGCTGCAACAATTCCAACTGCAAGAGAAATAAGGGCAGTCCCCATAAGAACAATCCTATTGTAATTAACGCCAAGGCTTGTTGCGACATCTTCTCCTAGTCCAGCTAAAGTCAATCTATTCGCATAAAGAAAAATAAACAAAGTAACGATAACAATTAGCCATAAATATTCATATCTTCCCACCTGAACAGGCGCAAAAGAACCTACAAACCAAGTTTCAATACTTTGTGTCATTTGAAAAAGGAGTCCCATAAAAGTGGACACTGCAGAAATGACTGCTCCAAGCATCAATCCAATAATCGGGACAATTAAAGACGAACGAAGTTTAACTCTTCTTAAAAATAAAAAGAAAATCATAGTTCCTATAAAAGAAAAAATGATTGCACCAGTCATTCTTAAAACTAAAGTCGGGGCAGGAAATAATAAATAAACAAAAAGCAGCCCTAATCCTGACCATTCAATAGTCCCTGTTGTAGTAGGTTCAACAAAACGATTCTGTGTAATCAGTTGCATTACGAGTCCTGCCATTGACATTGCAGCTCCAGTAAGCATTAATGCAACTGTTCTCGGAACACGAGTTATGAAAAACATCTCCATTCCATCCTCTTGTCCACGTATATCATAAACTCCAGTAAACAATGATATAATGCCTAAAATAATAACAACTATAATCGCTAATATAAAAGGTCTTGTCCATATTTTATTGTAGTTATAAAACTGGGGTTGAGAATTTATCTCAACCCTAGAAGTTACATTTTTCAGCACATTTCATACTCCTTTACACTACTTAGCTAAAGTATTTGCAAGGTTTTCAAACAACTCTATATACGTCTGAATTGATTCGTTTGTGTAAGTATCTGCTGGTGCATAAATAATATGTTTTTTAGAAACAGCAGTTGTTTTTTGAAGAGCAGGTGCGTTAGCAATAACATCCTGAGCAGGAACTGAATCTTTTTCACCAGATATTGCAGCATCACGATCTAATACGAAAAGCCAATCAGGATTACTTTGTGCAATAGCTTCAACAGAAACTTCATCACCTTTATGATCTGATGTTGAATCGGCAACTTCTAATGCTGGTGCCCAACCGAAAATTTCATACATCGGTCCCCAAACACGTCCAGAATGAGGAGCTGCAAAACCAATATCCCCACCACCAACGATAACACTCATCACTTTATCTGTTCCATTATAAGCAGATTTAGCATTTTCGATAACTTTATCAAAATCAGCTACCACTTGTTTAGCTTCTTCATTTTTATCGAAAATTTGCCCTAAAGCAATTGTAGAATTTTTAAGTCCATTTACTAAGTTTTCCCCAGGTGTAGCAGTTTCCTCAGAAACATCTACATTAAGATCAATAACAACTGCATTTGGTACTAATTTTTTGATTTCTTCGTAATAGTCTGCAAATCTTTGACCGACGATTACAAGTTCAGGGTTTGCAGCCGCTATAATTTCAAGGTTTGGTTCACGGTGATTTCCAATATTTTGAACTGATTCATCACTTACATATGGTGAATCCGCAGGCATTACATCCTTTGGAACAGCTGCTAGTTCAATTTTCCAATCAGCTAAAGTTTCAAAAGTTCTATTATCCAAAGCAACTACATTCTTTGGGTTTACAGGAACAGAAACAGTTCCGTGGGCATCAGTGATTTCAACTGTAGCAGGTTTAGCAACTTCTTTACTTCCATTATCTTCATTAGACTTTGACTCTTGATTAGATTTATTGCTTGAATCTGAACAAGCTACTAACATCAATGTCAAAACTGCGATAATACCAACAAATTTTAAAAACATAGATTTCTTCATATACACATACTCCTTATTATGTAATTTATTTCGAAAATGATGAAGTCTATAGATTGAATTGGAAAGTATTTGCCAGCCATTCCAATTGCTATTGATAATCATTTTCATTTAACCGTTCTGTGAAACAGTATAGTCTTTAATTCTGTGAAAATCTTGTGAAAAATGTAAGATGATAAATAAAGTTAATTTTTCACATTAAGTATTGGATACAAGAAAGGAGTGTGTGAAATATTCTTTTTATCGTTTCCTTCTCTTCAACATCTTCCGAAAACTGCTTGGTTATCAGATTTAATAGAACAAAAAAACGAGCAAAACTAATTGAAACTGTTTTTACTCGTTTTTTTTCGATTATGTTTAAAATTGATTACTGGGACAAACTGTACACTATTCAATCATTGAATAGCCTCTGCCATGTATTGTTTGAATATATCTGTCTTTCTTCTCGCACTTTAGCTTTTTTCTTAAATACCCAATATATAAATCCACTACATTTGGATTTACTGCTACGTCATATCCCCAAACCTGGTTCAAAAGCATTTCACGGCTCAATATTGAATTTTTATTTTTGATTAAAAATACAAGTAAGTCATACTCGCGCTTAGTAAGCGGAATATTTTCGCCACCTTTTGTCATAATATTGCTGGATGCATCAACGAAGAGATCTTTAAATCGAAAGTAATCATTCTCGATTGGCTGGATACAGTCTCCCCTTCTTAAAACAACTTCTATCCTTGCTACTAATTCTTCTTTCACAAATGGTTTTCTTATATAATCATCTGCTCCTGCATGTAATCCTGCTATGCAGTCCTTACTGGACACATTGTCAGTCACTATGATTATCGGGGTCGTTTTAACAGCCCGTATTTGTTTGCAAATTTCCGGTCCAGGTATACTTAACGAATCCCAATCCAATACGATAATATCCCAATCTTGCTCATATACTATATTTAATCCTTTTTTTTCATTGTGAAGTGTTAAAATGAAATAGCCTTCTTGCTTTAGACCGCTTACGATCTTCTTTGCTAATGACCGTTCATTCTTAATTACCAACACCTGCTTCACCCATAGTTCACCTCTACTTCGCTTCATTCATAAAATTATTTATCACAAAAAAGAATATCGGATCTATAAATATTAAATTTCTAAAAATACATTATAACAACTTATAAGGATAAATTTGGGATATTTCACAACGAATATGTATTAAATTCATTAGATATGGTTAAACGTTGCGACACCACACTCATTTGTGTATTAAGCATCTTCATGCTAGTTTAAATTAATCAAATAACAGCTGAAATGTGAATAGGTGGACATTCGGATTCTATCCTACTTTCACAATATCGATAATGATTATCATTGTCAATAAAAACCAGAACCAACTGTTTAACTGAGGGCTTAATCTGTAAGTACCAAGAAGTCTACTTCCGCCTTTATCGATAAGTATTTTCACGAGAACAACGATTTTCATTTTCCACCGCTTTTATTTTATTAATACTTTTTTGCTATGATGATTCTATCCACGAATTGGGCGGGGCTATCCACGACTTTGATAGTTCTATCCACGACTTTGATGGTTCTTTCCACGACTTTGGCTTCTCTATCTGTTACCTTGGCTCTTCTTTCCGTCGCTCTGACCATACTTTCCCTCACTCTGACTGCTATCCGTCGCTCTGACTAGGTCGTTTTTTATAGTTTTATATATGCCATTACAGAGCTGTTGTCGACCATTCTCATTATTTCTATTATTGCGATGAGTCGAGTGTTGATGGCATCAGGTATTGATGAAGTAATGATTGCTCCTTTTACAAAAATCATTAATACATATGGCTTTCCTTTTTCTAAAAAAGCTTGTACTTCACTTTCATCTTTAGCTACATCAATACCCACTACTGGGTTCATTTTCTTTCCTCCTACAACGTATTCACCACCCAACCAGCCTCAAAAATATTTCTACAAGTAGGGGTGAACAGTTTAGTTGACGGGACCAATGTCTCACGCACCCGTACGTTCTACCCTGGCTACCGTTAGATTAAATCTAAATAAAAAAAGTTCAACCAGAAAGTTCTGGCTGAACTATTTAATACGAAAGCACCTCGTTAGTTGAATAGGAAAAGAGATACTTATTCCACAAACGCGCCTTATTGTTTCGGTAAAGTCATCCGTTTATTTCATTCATTTACTTTGCCTTGAGTTCTAGGTGCTTATTCCCCTACCATACCGTCGTTATCATTGTCTTTCATATATGGGTATAACCAGTGATCACTCGTTATTGGCATGCTATAACCTGCTGCTTTTGCTTCTTTAATCGTTACTTGACCATTTCCATCTGTATCAACGCTAGAAATATCTTCAGTGCCATTCAAAGCATTGGACTTATTAGAACTTGTTGACTTATTTGAGTTAGTTGATTTATTTTCAGTTAATCCTAGAGATTTATTTATTTCATCAGGGTTGCCGTTATCGAACTCATCTACAATTTTATTCCCTTTTAAAGTGTAAGTGTACTTGTAATGAGAAGGAATCTGCGTTTTCGTATTAGGATACGTGATTATTGCTTCAAAATTTCTAGCTCCACCAGCTTTACGAATAGCGTCTTCCATATATGCTTGATCACCATGTCGGTTAAGCGTACTATCTTGTGGCGTAATATTATAAGCATTTGATACCCCACCAAGAGAATCTGCAATAATATGTCCTTCATCTAAATCTGCTCTTTCGACACCAGGAACTTTTGCTTCATCAGCGTAGTATCTGCCAGACGATGTTACAGGTTCGGTACGATCATCTTGTAGTACGATTTCGTTAGCAATGACACGGACTATTTGCCCGTGTTCATTCGTAAAGGACCAATACTCTCGGTCCCCAAAACCTATGTCAACGACGACGTTAGGTTCGCGATGTCCAGACAAATCACCACCATCAACTTCAATTAGTTTGTAATCTTTGAACAGTTGATCTTTTGATTGAGTTGATGTTTCCTCTACTGCTTGTTTTTCAGTCGTAGTTTTTTCTTTTTCACTATTTTTTGTAGTTACTTCTTGTGAATCAGCTTTCCCATCAGTATTCGATACATCTTCTACGTTAGTACAGCCAACTATAAAGATGGCAGTTAAAAGTAAGATTAAATAGTTTATTTTCTTTTTCATTTTAGGACTCCTAATAATATTTTTTTACTGAACATTCTAGAGATCTTTGAATAAAACATAAATTAACATTGTTAACCTATTAAAAATAGTATATTACAATATTAAGTTTATTACAGTAGATACTTAGTTCGAAATATGTAGTGTTAAATTCCAATAAAGAATAGTAGAGTCCATCGCATTATATTTTTCAAATATAAAATTTAGCTATAGCGAGTTGACGATAGTCTAATTAGACTCTATACTATTGAAGTCTAATTAGACTATTATGTAAAGGGTTGAAAATTAAATGATAAAATCTTTTTTAATGTTAGGGCAATCAAATATGGCAGGTCGTGGATTCTTGCATGAGGTAGAACCTATCTATAATGAAAAAATAAAAATGCTTCGCAACGGTCAGTGGCAAATGATGACAGAGCCGATTAATTATGACCGCCCTGTTGCTGGTGTAAGTCTAGCAGCATCTTTTGCAGAGGCATGGTCGAATGCCAACTCGGATGAAGAAATTGGTTTGATTCCTTGTGCAGAAGGTGGCAGTTCCTTGAACGATTGGCATCCGCAGGGTACTCTTTTTCAACATGCTTTATCTGAAGCTCGATTTGCTCTAGAAACTAGTGAAATTTGTGGCATACTTTGGCATCAAGGTGAAAGTGATAGCAATAATTCTCTACATGAAACGTATTATGAAAAGTTATCTCTTATCATTGAAAATTTACGTAAAGAATTAAACCTTCAAAATGTCCCATTAATCATTGGTGAGCTTGGTGATTTTCTAGGAAAATTAGGTTTCGGAAATTACTCATCAGAGTTTCAAGAAATCAACGACCAATTACGTCGATTCGCTCATGAGCAGCAAAATTGTTATTTTGTATCGGCAAAAGGTCTAACTGCCAATCCGGATGGTATTCATTTGAACGCCGTTTCCCAACGAAAATTCGGTTATCGCTACTTCGAAGCATTTTCGAAAAAGTGTCATATCTTAGAGCCTCTTTCGGATGAAAATCAATCACTAAAAATAAACAATATCTATTCGAAAACTGAACAAATTTATATTCATAGTATGAATTTGGCTCTAGGTAAAATCACATACGCTGAATTTGAAGCACAAATGGCGAAGGTGATGCACCCTTGATTCCCTTACTTATCCTTGGCTTACTTATTCAAAACCCTGGCGCTCATGGATACGAACTATTAAGTTTAATGGAAAAACGACATTATAAATATATCGTTAACTTCACTAAAGGATCATTTTATTACAATTTGCAACAACTTGAAGAAAAAGGTTTGATTGAACAAACACATCAAATACGTCCAAACAACGGTCGTGAAATTCACACCTTTAAAATCACGTCTTTAGGAATAGAAGAATTCGAAAAATTAATGGCCAAATATGGGACTAAATCCGAGTATGTAAACTTACAATTCTATGGGGCATTACTCTTTGCAGATGAATTCGATAAACATAAATTATTAGAATTAATCCAATCACAAATTGATCAAACTGAAGCCAGAATTGCTCTTCTCGATGAATACCTAGCTATTACTAAAGAATTACCTGGTAAAATTGATTATTTTCGTCGCATGAACGAAAATTCTCGTTCACACCATTTAGTGAACTTAAAATGGTTTAAAGAATTGAAGGCAGACATAGAAGAAGCTACTGTGTAAATAAAAACTAAAATCCCATATCAATATTACTTAGTAAAATTGATACGGGATTTTTAATGTAATCTTTTATTTACCTTACACTTTAAAACCTTTACTATGGGTCACAATGCTCCGGTGACCTTTTTATTATTTTCCACCATTCAATGTTGTACCTAATTTTTGAGGAAAAAATAGTTTTGGAGAATTACTTCAAAACTATTAACCTGTGAAGTTAATTGCTTTTGGTTATATAAAATCAGATGTAGTTCCAATATTTAAACTAAAAAATAGATAGTAATAGTCTATCTAATCTCATTCATAAATATTGACAAATCATTCATAGTTAGTGGTTTAGATATGTAAAAACCTTGTATAGAATCATATTCTGCTTCTGATAAGGAATTAAGCTGTTCAACACTTTCTACGCCTTCTATGATAACCTTTAGATTTAAAGCTTTGATAAACTTTGTTAGCATTTCAATTACCTTTTTATTTGATTGCCCACTAATAAACAACCTATCGAGCTTCACCCCGTCAAGGGGGAATAAGGAGATATATTGAAAATTCAGATTTCCTGAACCAAAATCATCAATAAATACAATATGACCACGATCACGAATAATTTTTAAATTTTCTATTGCTTTTGCTTCTATCCCATTTAGCGTTTCCTCAGTTAATTCAAAAGCAATTCGGCTATTGTTATTAAAATTAATTTCATTAAGATGTTCGATTAGCCAAGATATATCTTTTATTAATGAATCTGTTAGATTAATAGAGACATAAACTATATCATTATACCTTTTCAACAAATCAACAGCTTTATTAATAATATTTTTGGTTAATTTTATCAAACTCTCTATATCTAAAATCGGAATAAATATACCTGGTGATATTGAATTGAGTTCTTCGCACTTCCATCTACTTAGTGCTTCAAAGGATACTTGTGTATTATTGTGTAATATCGGTTGAAAAACGATTTCAAACTCATCCGTTAAAAAACCTTTATGTGAAATGTACTCTTTTATCGCATTACTATTCGTGTTTTGCAAATAGACTTGTCTAACATAATTTAAGGCTGGAAGTCTTCTATCTTGAACAGATAGATAATGTATCTTCAAATATTCAATATTTGATAAATCTTGAATAATCAAATGAGCTTGCGACTGAACATTACAAACTAATATATATTCCTTATCAAATACTCTATAACATTCAACTTCTGTTTGATACATAGCTAATTTCATCTTAACCACATCTATACATTTAGAAGTATTCAAGTTATGCCAACTTGAAATAGTAATATATACTAAAGTGAAAGATTTTTTATCTTCAATACTTTTTAACACAGACTTTCGATTTGATTCAAATTTTGTTATCCCAGTCTCCATCCTAATTCCTCCAATAGGGCAGCTTACTCCTCCATTTTCTATCAAAAATTCGTTCTTTTTTAAATATTTTATAAAGCTAATCTGTAGTTAGCATGAATTTAATGTGAAGTTTACCTGTAGTATCAATTAATGTTTTAAAGTACAAAATACAGAATTTATGCTAGCTCTATAAGTCATCTCAATCATAGTAGCAGATTGTTCTTCTGCCGATTTTTAAAACAAGTTGTGAATAACTTGAAGACTGGTCGATAACTCTTTTGTCATCTTCCTAATAAATAATTCCATTTTCACATCTCCTTCGAAAAAACCTAAACTTAAACAAACAAATTTACTTTTTCAACAACTATTAGCAGATCTTTGTCCTTTGAGATTATAATTCGTCATCTTTATACTTTAAACATATTCGTTTTTTCTTGTAAGTCTTCCGCCATTTTAGAAAGTGCCGAAGTAGATGCAGTAATTTCCTGCATAGAGGCTAATTGTTCTTCCGTAGCCGCTGAAATATTTTGTGTCCCTTCTGCGGCGCTTTGGGCGATTCCATTAATTTGTCCCATGGATTTGGACATTTGATCTGCACCTGCAACCATCTGTTCTACAGAACTAGAAACTTCATGAATTTGAACTGAGACCTCGTTAATGGCATGTTGAATTTTCTCAAATGATTCACCTGCGCTGTTCACATTATTAATACCCGTTTTCACTTCATTCGTAGTGAACTGCATGGAGTCTACCGCTTTACTCGTTTCGCCTTGAATTCTTATAATAAGCTCAGAAATTCTCAGCGCCGATGCCGATGATTCTTCTGCCAATTTTCGCACTTCTTCCGAAACTACCGCAAAGCCTTTCCCATGTTCGCCTGCTCTTGCTGCTTCTATCGCTGCATTTAATGCCAGTAGATTGGTTTGTGCTGCAATACTTGTAATAACTTCAACGATATCTCCAATCTCAGCTGAACGCTCACCTAGACCACTAATAACATCACTTAAACTACCAATAGTTGTTTGAATCGAGTTCATTTGTAGAACTGCATTTTGAATAATATCATTTCCATCTACAGAAAGTTGTTTTGCTTGTGTTACTGCCTCTGATACGTTAGTAGAATTTTTAGCTATTGTTCGGACATTTTCTACCATATGATCGACAACATCCGATGTTTCTATAATCGTTCTAACCTGGTTATCTGAGCCGCTTGCTACCTCTAACGTAACAGATGCAATATGTTCACTTGCCTCACTCGTTTGTTCCGCACTTGCCGAAAGCTCAACCGAAAATGCTGCCATCTGTTCAGACGATTGTTGCACCTGACCAATTAGATCCCGTAATTGAGCAATCATGTGGCCGAAAGTAGACGTTAAGACGCCTAGCTCATCCTTTGAATCATAGTCTACACTAAAATTTAATTCCCCAGCCTCTGCTCGTTGAACAGCATATTTTAATTTTTCAATTGGAGAAATTAGATATTTTCGTACACCGATAAAACCGATTGCCACAAACAAAATTCCTAATACAATTGAAATAATTAGAGAGTTTGTAATCCCTTCATTTGCCTCAGCCTTACTTTCCATATTCAAAATACTTGCATTTTTTTTATTCAATTCTGTCAGCTCTAGTCCTTTTGACATAATTTCGTCAAGTACAGGCTCAGCACTTGAATTAAAGAGCTTTATTGCTTCATCATTCTTATTAGCAAGACTTAACTGAAAGACTTGCTCCATGCTTTCTTTAAAACTTGGATATAGCTGAATTAATTCACTTATTATTTTATCCTCATCCGATTGCATTTTGGCTGCTTCAAGTATTTTAAGATTCTTTTCATTATTTTGAAACGCATCAGTTACTTCATTTTTAATTTGAGTAATAGTTGTTTCATCTGTAAGAAGTAAAGAACGATACATATCTGATTCAATAATTCGATTATTAAGTCGATAATCCGATAAAACAATACTTGGTTCAAGACGATTTATAAAAATATTCTCTGTTGTATTCTCCAACTTTTTCATAGTAATATATCCACTTACTTGGATAAGAGCAACCGTTAAAATTGCTATAGACATTAATAAAACTAGCTTATTAAAAATGGATAGATTACGAAGCAAGGTTCATACCCCCCCTTTTTGAATTCAATCATTTAGTTTGCATTGCATGGATTTTTTCGCCAATGTTTTGTGTAATTGATGATGTCATCGTAAACGATATACCTATAGAAGTAATGGCTACCAATATAAAATTCTAACTTTTCTGTTTTTTCTCAATATTCTCCCTCTTTATCAAGTTATCATATGACACATCTTTACACAAATCTACAAAAAATTTACCTATAATAATACATTTCAAGTAAATTTACTATATATAATCACTTCTTTTTCTCTTTAAGCACATCAAAATCACAATTAAGTATTATATTAGTAACCACTTTTAATAAAACTATTAAAACTAAATTTCATATTTTAACTGTTGTTTATAGCCTAGTCTTTATATAACTTCTTCTGGATATTGAGCTATATATATCTAAAAAAAACACTTCAGATGCATATGTTTCCTCTCAAGATACATTAAGCAGTTAGAGATGATGCTTTATTTTAAGCCTTAAGCATTTCAAGTAAATAATATTAACGATTTTCCTTTCCTTGCTTTAACATCAGAACTAACTCTATCCCCATAGAAAAAACACCTCCACGTTGATCTGATAAGGTGCAATATAACCATTTTTCAACGAAAGGTGTTTTTATTTGTTGTTTTTAGGCCCATGTAATGCAATCCATTGTGATGGATTTTATGCTAAATTTTCATTTTCTTTAAAGTAATTTTTCATTTTGTCTGTATCGAAACGGCCTTCCCATTTCGCCATTACTAATGACGCAAGTGAGTTACCAATTACGTTAACGACTGTACGTCCCATATCAAGGATACGATCGATACCTGCGATAAATGCTAAACCTTCAAGTGGAATACCGACAGTTCCTAAAGTTGCTAGAAGTACAACGAAGGATACTCCTGGAACACCTGCAATCCCTTTAGATGTAACCATTAATACAAGCATTAACGTAATTTGTTCACCAATGCTTAGGTGAATACCGTACATTTGAGCAATAAATAATGCAGCAATAGCTTGGTACAGTGTAGAACCATCTAAGTTAAAGGAGTAACCTGTTGGGATAACAAAGGATACAATATCCTTTGGAGCACCTAATTTCTCCATTTTCAACATAATTCGTGGTAACACAGCTTCAGAACTTGCCGTTGAGAACGCTAAAATCAGCTCATCTTTTAGTACTTTAATTAAGAAGAGGATACTAACACCTGCGAATTTTGCAACAAGCGCAAGAACGACAAATATAAAGAATAGCATTGTTGCGTAAACAAGTATAGCTAGTTTAGCTAGTGGTATCAGAGAAGCGAATCCGTATTTAGAAACGGTTACACCGATTAAACCAAATACCCCAAGTGGAGCGAATTTCATTACGAGGTTCGTTACCCAGAACATAGCGTCTGCTACTCCTTGGAAGAAGTCTAATACTGGTTTTCCTCGTTCGCCAATGGCAGCAACCCCTAAACCAAAAATAACTGAGAAGAAGATGATAGCAAGCATATCGCCTTCACCCATTGACTGAATGATATTTGTCGGGACAATGCCTACAATAATATCAAACGGTCCTTCATGCTGTACTTCTTCAGTAGTTGTAACGTATTTCGAAATATCTCCTTGAGAAAGCTCGTTCATGTTCAGACCTGCGCCAGGTTGGAATATGTTTGCGGAAAGTAAACCAACTACAATTGCTACTGTTGTAATAATTTCAAAGTAAATAATTGATTTCCCGCCCAAACGTCCAAGCTGTTTCATGTCTCCAGTTCCAGCTACACCAACGATTAAAGTCGAAATAATAATCGGCACAACAATCATCTTAATTAGATGAAGGAAAATATCGCCTAAAGGTTGTAAATATGTTTCGATTTTTGGGCTTCCGTAAAAGATACCACCAACAATAATCCCTAAAATCAAACCAACTAAAATTTGAGTCGCTAAACTGATTCTAAATTTCTTCTTCAAAAATTTCGTACCTCCTAGTATTAATTTTTTTGGGGTCGTGCCTTATAGTACAAGTTACTTATAAAATCCGACAAAATCCGATTAAAAATTAATTTATTTTTAAGAAATATCTGAATATAACACCCGATTGATTTCTTCATATCATCTTTATTTGCCGATTTTCATGAGTATCGAGTGCATAATTTCGAATAGTGACAGGTACTTTATTAGTTGGTCCTATTTTCGAGTAAATTCGGGTGCTACTGAGATACAAGTTGAAAGAAGTGTAGTTTTAGATTACTAGAATTATAAACAACAAGCTGCCATACAAACCCTACTGACTATCCCTCCTTCCATTTCCCATTCCCCTTTCACATCAAGTCCAAAATCGAGAAAAACTCTTCAGCGGCTGAGAGATCATTTACGATTACACCCACATTATATATTCTTTGAACCTTCAAATTTCACACCTCCATTGTTTCTGTTATTTTGCATAATCACCCAGATAGAAAAATTTCCTTTTTGAAGTAGTTTTACAAAACAATCCATTCCATCCAGTAAAACTATGACGCTCGTTAAGCCAGTTATAAAACGGTACTGGACGCTCTCTATTTGCTGCTTCTTCTATCAGATGATTAATTAATCGACTTCTAATCTAAACGCTCAACAGCCTTCTTGCTGGTAAACGCATTTACATGCTGTGCCTCAAGATCATTTGTCATCAAAAAAGACAGATTCACAAAAGAATTTTGCCATATTTTCATTCTATCTACCCTTATTTCTTTATATCGTGGGGAAAATTGGACCATCTATCACGAATTGATCTTATGTTCTCTTCTTTAATTTTTAAAACTTTTTTAAAATAATTAACTTTTTTCAATGGTAAATCGTCTAATTATTGGTACCAATTAATTTTTAAAATGCAAGGAGAAATAAAAATGAAATAACCGAAAAAAACTTGGATGATTGCTTCTGCACTTACTATAGGAATGGCTGTTCTAACTCCCCTGCAAGTAGGAGCTACATCTGCTGAAAAAACAATCGAAGCATCAGTTCAAAAGGAACAACAAATTAAAGGGGCTATTAAAGATTTCTTTCCCCATTATGGAATGAACCTTAAAGGACAAGATGGTAAAAAATATTTTATTAGTTTTAGTAATTTTTCTACTGAACAGCTAGAAAAAATGAGCTTAGTAGAAGGACAAGAAATCTCTGTAGAAGGTAATGTTGTAGAAGATTATAATGACTTCAATACATTTGAAGCTTATAAAAAAGAACTACCTAAAGAGGTAACAAAAGAAGATTTAGCAAAATTAGAAAAAATGTTTAACGAAATGAAGCAGTTAGAAAAGGAAACAAATAAAAGTGATTATTCAATTGAAGAGATAGATAAGAAACTTCAACAAATAGAGAAAATTGTTGACGATGTATAAAATACAAAAGCCATATATATTAGCTAATTGGCAGCCAAAATCAGTTGATGAATTTATAGAAGAAGAATACGGTTTTAATGAAAGTAACATAGTTATTAAAGAAAACGATAAAAAACAGCTTAAAGCTATTTATGAAGAATGGGTAAAGCTTGAAAAAAGCGGTGATGAAGACAAGGCTAACAAAAAATATGAAGAGTTTGATAAAATCCTTGCACCATATTTAGATGAACTATACCCACCACAAACTTTTGAAGAAACTTTAGATGGCCTAGAATCAGTAATCCCTGCTGAAACTTTATCAAAACTAAAAACAATTTTTGAGGATGCTCGAAAAGCAGATAAGGATGAAAATGAAGAATTGTCTGAAAAGCTATGGAATGAATTTTATGAAATCCTGGGTCAATTCTATAATCCTCCAACATTTGAAGAATACATGGCTGACTTTGAATTTGAAGTTAGTGAAGCAGATAGCAAACAATTAAAACAGCTTTATGAAGAAATCTTAACTCTTGATAAAAAAGAAGAACAAAAAAATGCTGAAAAATGGGAAGAGTTTTTCAATATTTTAGACCCATATTTTAAAGCAAATGAAGAAATTCTTATCTCAACTTCTAAATTAACGATAAACGGCCAAGACTATTTTCCACAACATTAACCAATCCGTCTTTCAAGTTATCAGCTAAAGGTAAGCTATCCATGAAATTTAAAAACTAACGCTTCACCACAAAGAATGAAAATGGATACCCCTGTTTATACTGTTTTCTTCGCCTGGGCGAAAAAAGTCAGCACACTACAGTGCTATAGATTCATCTGTTATTTTGGCTAAAATACTTCGGTGCAACACAGACTATCGCAGCCTATATGGATAGCACTTATGAGAGATTCATCTATTTAATTACTCACACCTTATATACAAATCGCGCTTTTCATTGCTGAGAAAAAATAAATGATCTAATGATTGTCCTGAAATATAATTAGCTAGGTTTTTGTTTTACAACTGCAACAACAAGAAATTAGGAGAGAATTCCATGAAAAAAACAGTAATAACATTCACACTCGCAGTATCAGTTCTTGCATTAGGCGCTTGTAGTTATGATTCAGCAACTAATGACGAAGTAATCGCTACTTCTAAAGTTGGTGATGTCACTCAAAATGATTTATATGAAGAAATGAAAGCATCTTCGGGAAATCGAGCATTTCAACTTCTAATGATTAAAAAAGTACTATCAGCGAAATATAAAGTGACAGAAGATGAAGTAAACGCTCAATTAGAAGCTGACAAAAAGCAATTAGGCGATGACTTCGAAAACGCCCTTGCACAACAAAGTCACACAGAATCTTCGTACAAAAAATCCCTAGAACTTAAATTGATGTATGAAAAGGCATTAGTTGAAGATGTGGAAGTAACAGAAGATGAAATTAAAGCTGAATACGAAAATATCAAAAATGAAATCCAAGCTCGTCATATAGTAGTAAAAGATGAAGAGACTGCTAAAAAGGTGAAAGCAGAACTTGAATCTGGAAAAGATTTTACAAAAGTTGCGAAATCGTATTCTATTGAACAAGAAGCACAAACAACTGGTGGGGATTTAGGTTGGTTTAACAAAGCAACTAATATGGATCAACAGTTTTTAAAAGGTGCTTTCGCATTGAAAAAAAATGTTATCAGCGATCCAATTCAATCTAGCTTTGGCTATCATATCATCGAAGTAACGGACAAGCGTGAGATTAAAGAATCATACAAAGATAAAAAAGGCGAGCTTGAAAAACAATTAAAGCTAGCAAAAGTGGATAATTCAACGCTATTAACAAAAGTAGCAAAAATGATGAAAGATGCTGATATTAAGATTAAAGATGAAGATTTAAAAACTGCGTTAGATGAGTTTTTAGCTGCTGCTAAAACAGGTACAACGACTGAAGATGCAGATACATCAACAAAAGAAAGTAAATAATTATTCATACAAAAAGCGTAAGGGCATAAGCCTTTACACTTTTTGTATGCTTTAAGAAATAATAAAATCTATTACATGTGGATTACTCTACAAGTGATTCTTCTTCCAGACTCCACCGCCTTGCTTCCTGCGCAAGCTCTAACAAAATCGCTTGTGGTGGCTGAGGAGTTGCCTCCTTGCTTTTGATGTTTTTCAAATGTAGGTTTATAAAACGAACGGTTTTCTAATGAAAATAAACGTTCAGTAAACTATCCAGTATTTGTTTTGTCTAATGCAATCTGGATCTTTAATCCTTGTCCGAACAGTACGTATCTTCTCCTTTTTCCTAAGTAATCCAATTATTAAATCAGCATATACATCCAATTTTTCTTTTGAAATAACAAAGTCTGAATAAATTTTCTCTAAATTCCCCAACTATACACCTAAAAAATAGGTTTTGTTTAGAGCATAGACTAAAAAAGTTTTTTTCGAGATAAAATTGAACTAGTTTACTTATCAAAAGGTATACTTTGCTGCATAAATACAAACTTAGACTTTTGTATAAGTGAAAGCTCTAACTATTCCAATAGAACGGCACTCTAACATTATACAAAATTATTACATAATAGGGATTTACATTACAATAGTTCCTATAAGGATTTTGGTATTCCATTTTATTCACAAACTATCAACTCCCCCCCTTTCACCCGTCTAATAGTAGTATACAATTTGAAAAAATGTTAAAAAGGAGTTTCTTTATACATGAAAACAAGAAATACATTTCAACATGAAGAGGTGTTTGTCCAGTTAATTCGTGAACAGAAAGAGCGTTTTTATTTGCTCGCGTATAGCTATACGAAAAATGAACAGGACGCACTTGATGTTGTACAAGACAGTATTCAAAAAGCAATGCTTTCTCTAGATCGACTAGAAAATGTCGAGTATCTGAAAAGCTTTTTTTATAAAACCTTGGTACGTACAGCCATTGATTTTTTACGTAAGCATAAACGTTTACAGGTGACAGACGATGATACATTGCAATATTTAACACCTGCACAAGAGGATGTCTATGAAAATGTTGATTTAGAACATGCGTTGGACGAGTTACCCCAAATATATCGCGAAGTTGTCATTTTACACTATTTCGAAGATTTAAAGCTCGCTGATGTTGCTAATATTCTGAATATTAAACTGAGTACTGCTAAAGCTCGTCTTTATAAATCGTTAAAACTCTTGAAAATACAACTGCAAGATGTGAAGGGGGAAACAGCACATGGATGAAAAATTAAAAGAATTAGAAAAGCAATATAATGAAATACCTATCCCAAAAGAGCTTGATTTTGTGGTTGAAAATGCACTTAAGCAAGGTAAAAAGAAGAAAAAAAATCGAGCACCTCAATGGTTACTTGGATCTTCTGCGGCTGCTATGCTTCTTA
Organism: Lysinibacillus sp. G1-3; assembly: GCF_056322905.1. Taxonomy (NCBI): domain Bacteria; kingdom Bacillati; phylum Bacillota; class Bacilli; order Caryophanales; family Bacillaceae; genus Lysinibacillus; species Lysinibacillus sp. G1-3. The sequence goes on along the minus strand of NZ_JBWHYQ010000004.1, from coordinate 75,805 downwards.
CAGCTGGTTTAAATGTCAGTCCTGCAATGGCACGTACACTTTCTGAAATTCCAGTAGTTGGTAGTATTATCACGGTATTAACATGGACTGAATATGAAGTAGCTGAAGACACATACGATGCAAACATTAAAGTACCTTCTATTGAAAACCTAGAAAATAAAGAACTTTCAAATGCTTTAAATGAAAAATATCGTTCAGAAGGTAAGGCTCTATATGATAACTTTCTTCCTAATGTTGCTAATATAAAAGCAAATGGAGGTGGTGTTTTAGGTGTTGATAGCGGTTATGAAGTGAAAACCGATAATGACCAAATCTTATCAGTCGGTCGCTATACGACCACTACAATTGCATCGTCTTCTACAGTTATGCACTATGACACAATAGATAAAAAAAATGAAATTCTAATTACATTACCAATGCTATTTAAAGATGACAATTATATTAAAACTATCAGTGAAAACATTAAGGAACAAATGCGGGAACAAATGGCTATACCTAACCCAAGAAAAGTGTACTGGGTAAAAGGCGCAGGTCTATCAGATGAAGAATTTATGGATTATGACTTTACAGCCATTAACGCAGAACAGCAATTTTATATTACTGATAAAGGTAAACTTGTAATCTCCTTCGATGAATATGAAGTAGCGCCTGGCTATATGGGTGTAGTGGAATTCGAAATCCCAACCGATGTCATAAAAAATGATCTTGTAAATACTAAATATATTCATTAAATTGGAGTAGAGAATTGCAATTTTTAAATAAAAAACATTCTTTAAAAAGAGTATACATAAAATAACCAAATATTCCGATAAAACAAAAAATCCCGGATTTAAAATTAATTGATTACCTTGGCTTTGTTCTTACTTTCATAGAACCGTTTAAGCAATGTGATAATAAGAAAACTCCAGTTGCAGTAAGACTAAATATAGAGAATGACATTATATCAAACATACTAACATTAGTAGTACAAACCAAGGCCATGGTTTGTGCTACTATTTTTTTATAGTAGAAGTGAAGAAAAGCCGATAAGCCTCTGGGACCATTTGTGAGTCCGTATATAAAACCGGCTAACTTCATGCCCTTATATGAATCAGTTTAGTATGTTGGGTCCTAAGAGATCGTGTATAAGAAAGTGGAATCGATAAGGTACTTTGAAGGCTTCTATGATTGGTCAAAAGGAGAAGAATGAGATGAAACATGTCATTGCGTTAGATGTCAGTAAAGGAAAAAGTACCGTTGCGATTTATGATGGTCACCACCAATGTGAGTTTGAAGGTGTGCTACATCATACACGGGGTGATTTTGAGCGATTACACGAACGCATGGAAGAGATGACAAAGCAAGATGGACAAGAGCCAGATATCGTATTTGAAGCAACAGGCATCTATTCAAAACCTGTCGAAGCGTTTTTCAAAGATTACGGCTATGCATACTGCCGCATGAATCCTCTTGAAGCGAATTTACAGATGGCAACGATGCGTCGCAATAAAACCGATATCAGTGATGCCCATGAACTCGCGAAGACACATTTCAAAATGGAACGCGAAACAACGTACATACAAGACGATTATTATGAACAGATGCGTGCACTGACTCGTTATTACGATGAAATTGACGAAGAAATCATTTTACTCAAAAGTAGAATGCATGCCATTTTACAGCTGAGTTTTCCAGAATTAGAAAAGCTGATTACACCGAGTTCAGCACTATTTTTAAATATTGTACAACTATATCCGCATCCCGCACTTTTACAGGCCCATTCAAAAACGATTATTAAAAATCGTTTAAAGGTCAATACGCGAAAAAACCTATCGCTAATGCGTGCGGAGGCTAAAGCTATTACATTATTAGAAGCAGCTGAAAATAGTTACCCGGCGATTAAACCCACAGATATTCGTTGTGATCAAGTACGAGATTACGCAGCTCGCATTACGGATTTACTAGAGAAGAAAGATACGCTTGTGAAACAGAAGGTGGAATTGTCGGAAGGACGAAAAGAATATCTAGTATTTCGTTCGATTCCCGGGATTGGCGATTCAACGGCGTGCCGATTAATTGGAGAGATTGGTGACATCCGCCGCTTTCAAAATGCGAAAAAACTGAACGCTTACACAGGCATTGATATTATGCGGTACCAGTCTGGGAATACGCAATATCGAGACAGGATTAATAAACGAGGGAACAAACATTTACGGAAGATTTTATATTTTATGGTGTGCGCCATGCTTATGGCTAAAGGAAAACCGAATCATTTTGTGGACTATTACTACAAATAAAAAAAGCAACCTCAGAGGAAGCCTCATAAGGTTGCGATCATCGCCTGCATCAATAAGTTTCTGAAAGTGACATTTCAGTTACTGACGCGTGGCATTCTTTACGATTATGAGTCCGCACTACCAGCTCAGAAATCGTAATCACCTACATAGAACTATAGCATAATGACCTTTCGAAAAAAATAAAAATCGTCAGGTCTTTTTGGTGTTTCTAAAAATGAGTGTTAGTGGTGAGGGATATCCCTCACCACTAACACTCATAAAAATATAAATTAAATTATTCTTTAAATAAGGTTGACTAATCGTAAGAAAGAGGCTGGGACAAAAAGATTTTAGCCAATAAAAAAACCGAACTATATACAGAACGCTCATTTTGTGTTTTGTATTAATTCAGGTTTCATTATTGCTTTGTAAATTTTTCAAAAAAATTATCCGGCTTTGATATGTCCCAGCCTCTTCATTCATTTTATACGGTTAAATACATCGATTTTAAAAAATAGACCTCATTACATACAGCTAATAAACTTTTTTATAGCTTCTTCTCCCGCATGTACCCATTTATTTTTATTCCTAATGTAACCGTCTTTATCAAGAGGTTCTTGAAATTGGTTAATTCCCGTGGTACTCAATAAAGAATTTTTATCCATATCCAAACCAATATTTACAACATGCTTTATAACGTATGGTTTACTGAAAATAATGGATGAATCGTATTGGTCGAGCTCTCCTTCCAAAACTGAAAATGGAACTCTTAAGTAAATGGTTTCTCCTCCTTCTCTCCACAAAATGGAATCAAAACATCCCCGATCATAATCCCAATTTCCCCCCAATGTATATCCTAGTTCTTTAATTCGGTAATTAATATAGCCAAAAGTAGTCCTCTTTCCTTCAAGCTCCGTTTGTAACTCTAACAATACATTCCCTCCCGGCTTAAAATACTTATTACCATTCTTATCAAAAAAATACATACGTATTCAAACTAATCAAAACAATAAATAGGCCAAAAAAGCTTAAACAAAATATTTTTATAGATTTCAATTATAAAAGTTTTTTCAAAAAATCCGCTTTCCTTTATACAGGAAAAACGGACAGATGCCATACGTTTTTAGTTAGTTGTATGTTCTAATGTGCAAATTCTAGCAAGGGAATGATCTATAACTGCCTATATTCCTTCGACTCATTGTCACGAAGTCTATTCGCTACATGGCATGGGATATGAAGCGTGGATCAGCAAATTTATGCTACAAACGATACAAGGAAGACGTAGAACAAGTAGGAGGCGTAATTTATTGCCTGTCGCGATTGGTCTTGTGATTACAACCATTGTGGCAGTATTTTTAATATAACATTGTAAAAGCAGAAAACTCAGACTATAATATAGGGTAAATAGTATAATAAAATAAAACTAGACCTTATTTTTAGAGGATTTGAGTTTGATTATATATAATCAAACTTTATAATCAAACTTTTATTTGTATATAAAAATACATCCATTAAATCTAGATAATGGATGTATTTTTTATTGTGGTCTTTTAATAAAGTTTGATAATTTTCTTATTCCACAATCGGGCCATATTCTTGAATAAAGGGATTGCTCAAATAGCCGAATTTTGAAATAATTGTTATTAACTTAAAAGGTAGTTTAATGGAATAATAATTTGATAAAAAAGAAGAAGTTAACTTGTTTTATATTTTCAACTTTATATAACCAACAATAAGAGGTCCACCCTCCAGATAATAATGTATATCATATTAAATACAAAAAACATAGATGGAGGTCATCGAATTATGAATGGACAAAATTTGAAACATAAAGAACTAGATAAGGTATTAGACTTCTTAGAACAAAATAGTCTATTTAGTGGGGTTGTATTATTATCTGAGGAAGGTAAAACATTTTACAAGAGAGCAATTGGTAAGAGAACTGACTCAAGTCAACAGTCTCTTGATGCAGTCTTTGAAATTGCCTCACTTACGAAGAGCTTTACAGAAATGGCAATTATGATACTAATTGAGGAGAAAAAACTTGAGCTACATGATAATCTTAAAAAGTTTTTTCCTTTTCTTTCTTATGAAAACATTACTATTAAAAATCTGTTAAATCACACTTCTGGACTTCTAGATTACATGGAATGGTTTGAAGATCCAGGTAACTGGGACCCTAATAGAATTGCAACGAATAAAGATGTAGTTAAATTTTTGAAGGATGTAAAGCCTGAAGTATTATTCCACGCGAATGAAAAGTGGGAGTATTGTAATACTGGGTATGTATTACTTGCAGAAATCATAGAAATGGTTTCTAAAATGGGGTACGGAGAGTTTTTACAGAAAAGAATATTCACACCTTTAAATATGTTCAATACATCAACGCATTCGCAATTTCTAGATAGCAAAATTGAAAATTTTTCGTTAGGTTTTATCTATGATTGGGAACATGACTTGTATAGACTTCCGAATGCAATGGAAGAACATAAGTATGTTTACTTCCTTGATGGTGTTAAAGGTGATGGCGGTATAAAATCCACCGTAGATGATATGATAAAATGGGAGCGTGCTATTTATAATAATGACCTGGTATCAGAACAAACAAAGGAAAGTATTATAGATCCAGTTTTCATTAAAGGAGAAGGTGCTAATGGGTATTGTCCTTGTTTGCACGAAAATTTCGGGGGATATGGACTTGGATGGAAAATAGAGAACCATCCTCAATATAAGAAGATTATACTTCACGAAGGATATTGGGCAGGTTATTATTCAGGGTTAATTAGTTACAAGGATAGTAACAAAGCTATAATAATGCTAAATAACTTAGACTTTACGGATAACGAGTTAAACAAGATACCATATTTTTTAACTCTTACTTTAGAGAAGATTTTATTCGGTGAAAAAGCAGGGATACAAGAGTTTGAACAGTTAATAATGTCTAATCGTTTAGAATAAACAAGAGGCTTATTCCATTAAAGGGCGCGATTCTGTACTAAGGATCAGCGCACGTTTTCATTAAAGGTTCATTTAATGGAATAAATACAATTAAAACTTACATTTTGATTTATATTATTCTTAAATGTAAGTTCCATTTGAGTGTAATAGTTTAAATTTTAGTTAGTTATACTGATTTAAAATATTATTTAACTTTTCCTTCATACATTCAATAATTCAGATGGACTTTTAATAAAAGCTTCTTCACCAAAAGTAATAAAATAATTAAAAAAAAAGTAAATATCACTTTTTGAGATATTACCTTTCAAAATTCCAGTACCATCTTCTCTTTTAGACAACCCTATATCTTCTCAATATCTTCCCATTTTTCGGATTTATACATTTCCACTCCCTTGTTAGTAATACAATTTAATATTAGTTTCGATGAACCGTATCATAAGTAAGTTCGGTTTTAATCTTGAACCACAAAACGTTGATTTGACTACATTTTAGGTGGTTTTTAAACTCTATATTAATGATAATTAAGCCAAAAAAACATGAGATGAACTGTTTATGAAAAAGACTGGGAGATGGATTGGTGTAGTTGTTATATATATTATCGGCTTTTTTCTAAGTGTATTATCTAGTACTCATCTCTTTAATGACTGGGACATAACTAGCTGATAGTCAAGAAAAAGAGAATTCGATGTTATTCGAGTTCTCTTTTTTTCTGGATTCAATGAGTTCTCCCGTTTTCTCTACCCTATTTCTCTGTAAATACCCGTGTATTTTTGGAGATTGACCCCCATCAATGCAAGCCCTATTTCGTTTTCAACCTTTGATTTCCCCTGACAGAGAAGAGTGAGACGTAAATTAGCCTTCAAAATCCAAAAACTGGTTCTATATTGATTTTTCGTTGTCGATAGATGGCACCTGTTTTTTCTTCTGCGGAGCTTTGTACTATATTTTACTGTTATTGAGGTTTTGTCCCAGCCTCTACTGAGTCATCGATTGACAATGATAATCATTATCGGTAATGTGAAAATAGGCGAGAGTCTTCATGCCCACCTTTCAGCGGCAGATTTTTGATTGATTCCGCCCGGATTACCGGCAAACTATTATTGAAATGAGGTATGTAATATGAAAATCGACGTTAATCAGTTAGCAGAGCATTTAGCACACACTCCTTTTCAAGTAGAAGGAGTATACCGATATGCTAGAAATTCAGGTGTGCCTTACGCTGACTATACCGATTCTTTCCCTGGATTTGTTTTTCCACTTACAGGAAAGACACAATTTCAATTTAATGGCACGCCTTATACCCTTTCGCCAGGAAAAGTTGTGCATGGGGGTGCAAAAATGAAACTAGCTCAAGAAATTTTTGGTAACACGAATTGGGAATATATTCTTGTTTTATACCGGATATGCAACTCAGAACTAGAAGAGTCAAGCTTTTCTCATCAGCATTTTGAATTATCAACAGGACAATCTCCTCGTCTTATCGAATTAATTATGCGTCTTTGGCATGTATATAATCAGCGTGGAGGCATTTCGATGTTTCAGACAGAAATGCTGTTTCGCGATGCACTGAATGAAGCCTTATTATGTGTTGTTAATAGGCAAAATAGCTGTGAATCACATACTTTATTCGAACGGGTGTCTAATTATATTCATGAATATTATTATCAAAGCCTTACAATAACATCACTTGCAGAACAAAATAACGTTAATCGAAATCGACTTTCTTATGTATTTAGAAGACATGCAGGTATGGGACCAGCAGAATATTTATTAAAATATCGTATAAACATGGCGCAAGAAATGCTATTTACAAGTGATGCAACTGTACAACAAATTGCGCAAACTGTTGGAATTGCTGACCCCTTTTATTTTAGTAGAGTGTTCAAGAAACAATTTGGTATTTCTCCTACTGAATATCGAGAAAAATTCATCAATAATCCATGCTAATTTCAACAAGCATCCATTCTAATCTAAAAATTACTTTATTATACTAATGGCATACCAAAGAAAATAATATGTTGGAGGAATTTCGTATGCTAAAGATATTAAAAGCCTGCTAATCTCAATGCTATTATTAGCAGGCATACTAGCAGGTTGTAATGAAACGCCTGCTGAAAATAAAGGATCAACTACAGAAGGCGCATCATCAGCAGTTAATGTAGATGCAACTGATTGGCCAAGAACATTTAAGGATGCCTTAGGTAAAGAAATTGTTATCGAAGAAAAACCAGAAGAAATGGTCTCGCTATGGTATTTTTATCCTGAAATATTAGTTACATTAGGTGAGCCGCCTGTTGCTACTACTGAAAAAGAGTATCTATCTTCTTTATCTTATCTAGCAGGAAAATTGGATTCAGCTGAAGAATTAGGAGATAAATTGTCTCCTAGTATTGAAAAAATTCTATCTACTGAGCCGGATTATATTTTAGCAACAGAACATCATGAAAAATTGTATGATTCACTAGAAAAAGTTGCGCCAGTCATTACGTTAAAATCCAAGGACATCTATGAAGATTGGCAATATGGAGTCCGTACAATAGCTGAGATTATTGGAAAAGAAGAAGAAGCGGAAAAAGTAATTGATAAAATGATGAAAGAAATCACAACTTGGCGTGATGCATTAAAGTCGATTCAAGGAGAGTCAGTAGCACTTATATTGTCTTGGGATGGAAAAACTTTTAATGTTCTAGGTGAAGAAAATCCTGTTTATACACTTGCATTTGATAAAGAAAAGGGACTGGGGCTTACACCAGATGATACATTAAAAGGTAATAATAATAAATTTACTACGTTTGAAGGAATTTCAACTGTTCAAGCAGACCATATTTTCCTTATAGGTGACATTACAAAAAAAGAAAAATTAATGAATGACTTAAAACAAAGTAAAGTATGGAATAATCTGAATGCCGTAAAGAAAGGCAATGTCCATTTAATGGATACCTCTGCTATTACTGGTGGTCCATTAGCTATCGAATATGCTTTGAAAAATATAACAAATGCCCTGCATAAGTTCTGAAAAGTCGAGAAGAATTCCTTCGAAAACAAACGGCATTATGAAGGTCAAAAAATAAGGAGAGATGAATATGCATTACCAAGCTATTAATCTGAATGAGAAACTATCTCAATTCAACGAGCTCTGGTCACCGAAAGTCGTTGGTGAAATAAATGACTTTCAATTCAAGTTGGTTAAGATTGATGGGGATTTTATATGGCACGAGCATCAAGGCGCCGATAAGGTATTTATTGTGCTCGAAGGAGAGATGTTCATTGCTTTTCGTGATGGTCAGGTGAAAATTTGCAAGGGAGAGATGTTTATTGTTCCAGGAGGAGCCGAACACAAGCCTTTCGCCGAAAATGAATGCCATATCATGTTGGTGGAGCCTAAAGGCACAGTAAATACTGGTGGTTCTGAGTCCGAATAAATAGCAGCCAATGCTCCTTGATCCTAGTGTGTTACTAGTACGAACTCAATGTATGAGAACATGATTCATGTACATTGGCTTGTCGAACGGTGCATGTATAATGTATATACGCTCCTTGATGGGAAATTTGTCAATCAAGGAAGTATTATTACGGACGCAGGTGTCTCCGCTATCTGGATGGAGCAGAACTTCCGTATCGTCCATGGCGGACAGTCTGATGAAATAATGATCTGCAACAAAATAGTAAATATACAATAGAATTAATTGATGGTGAATGTTATATTACATCTTTAGAGAGATATGATTAAGCAAAACTAAAAAACCTCACTTAGCCATATCACGGAGAACCGTATCATAAGTATGTACTATTCGATATTAGATTTGCTTTTCTTATTGAACTAACGGGGTGCAATATTTAAACAAGAAATATGCTTATAATCTCCCACAATCGGGCGCAATTATGAAGTAACGCTGTAGAAAATGATCAAACTTTTTTATAATAAGCAAACTAAAAAATGCTAAAGAAGCATCCATTTTGATTAGTCTTTTTTCAAAATGATGCTTCTTATTATTTGTTCAAACTTTATTTTAAAGCTACATTTATATCTCATTAAGAATTTTTTGTATGGCAGTTACTTATCCTGCCTTACGACGAGGTCTATTTCGGAAAGACCAAGGATGAGTTTACTAAAATACATGTTAATTAAATAGAGATGGCTTCTGTATATTGCAGCAGCCATCTCTTTCTCTCTTAACGCTCACTATAATATTTATGCAAATTTTCATGTAACATCTGCTGTAGTTGATGTTCGATAATACTTAAAACATAAGCTTCACACATTATTTGTTCAACCTTTATAGAAATTTGTTGAAGGTCAAAGCTCTTTGCTTCAGCGGACTTAATAACAATTGCTTTTGAGTTAGGTTTTATATCAATTATCCCCTTCTTTTGAAGCTCCTTGTAGCTTTTATGAACGGTATGAAGATTGAGATTTGTTTCAGCCGCTAAATTACGAATGAAAGGCAATGGGTCACCATTTTGCAAGTTCCCTTTTGCTATTTCAAAAAGAAGTTGCTGGGTTAACTTCACATCAATTTCGCCTTGGCGTAATTGCGTCCGGACGCTGTATCTTCATTCAGTAGGTGTTTGGTCACCCACTGAATTAAGATACAAAGGAATGTTACTCTTTAGATCTAATTTCACATTCAATTGTTTAAGTATCCTTTCATATTCTTTCCTTCAAAAAACATTTTATAAATTACTGTAATTGTACATAAAGTTACAATTACCAAAATAATTAGGGCTGTCATCGATGGAGAAACATTGAAAGTAAGCAAGCTAAAATGGAGAAGCCCAATGACAATCAATATCGGTAATCCATAAAGCAAGCTTATTAAAACTGTAGGATTTGATTTTATTGCCTCCGATGGATTAGACCATTCAAGTAACGGATGCCTTCTATCATAAAGCGGAGACAATAAATTATAAGTCATGACTAATAGTAAAGTAATCAGTAAATGCAGTACTGTTATAAAACCAGCTCTAGCAAATAGCATATAAATAATATAGCTTATTACAACCGATATCATGCCGATACATGATGAAGTCATAACTTTTGCTAGATAAACCTTTTGTGAATCAAATGGCAGTGTCATGCTAGATGCATAGTATTTCCCCTCTCTTGAATAGGGAGTCCCACTAATATTGTTCATACAACTCATCAACAAAACCATATAGACAAATAGAAAAGATTCGTTGTCCAACATCCATTCAACCTTTAAAATAGTCGTCTGTCCGAGAATTAAATAAATGATTGTACAAATTGGCGTTAAAATCATCCCTAAAATAGCTTGCATTTTAAAATAAGGTTCAGACTGAATAATCCAATATTCACGCTGCAAATAATTGATCCAGCTGCTTTGAATATCTCTCCCCCAAACTTTAGTCGTTTTTTCTATTCTACTTACAAGCAAGCCATGTTCATAATACTTAGACGCTATTATTTTTATAGTTGCTTTAAACAATACATAACATAGTACGAATAATAAGATAAAACTTATTGCCGTATTAAATGACAAAAGCGTCTCCACCAATGACTGTTGCATTGCAAAACGATAACCTATTTCTAGAAAATCAGAAATTGAAGCACTTAAGGATGATATTGTTGAAACATCTAATTTCACTAAAACAGTGCTGATTGCATGATTATTTTTTATTAGAAAGTACAGTATTGGGCTTATACCAATACCTACTATAAGCGTCATCCTAACTAGTAGAAATACGGATGCATTAATAAACACACTGCGAAAATGATTCAAAATGGACAACACTAATAGAAGGATTAATACAATTAAAACGTTCATGACAAGTAAAAATACTATTGATTTTATAGCAACACCTAGACTAAACTCTTTCAGGAATATCGAAAATGTAGGTATTGATAAAATACTTACCGCCATTATCGGTAGAGTTACTCCACTTATAATTTTAGACATGACAACCTTTTTCGCTGAAATCGGTAAATGAGCAAATATAGCAAAATCACTTTGACTAAACACTACCGAAATGGCAAAATACGAAATCAATAAATATGTCACACCATTTGAAAGAAGAACATTGTAAAATAAATACTCCTCTGGGGTCGCTATGAAATAGATAATGAAGGTAAGTACAAAATACTGCATGGCTACATAAATAAATGCAATAATTAGGAGTGCTTGAATTACTGGCTGCTTTGGCTTTGCATAAAAGGATGTTAAAAAGAATTTGATTAATTGCATATTATCCTTCATTAGCTTGTTTCTCCATAAAAATAGTCTCTAAGCTCCCATCGACTAGCAATTTCTCAACACGCTCATGTAAGACGATCTTGCCATCTTTTAAAAACGAAATGGATTGACAAATTTTCTCAGCAACATCTAACAAATGAGTTGAAAAGAGCACGGTCCCCCCTTTTTCAACATACTCTTTCATACAATTTTTAAAAGCAACGACAGCAAGTGGATCTAATCCATTTAACGGCTCATCCATAATTAGGATAGGCGGACTAATTGCAAAAGCAGTAATCAACGCAATCTTATGAAGCATTCCATAAGAATACGTTCCCATAGGTTTATAAATACTTTTTTCCATACCAAAGATGCTAATAAAGCTTTGTAGTTTTTCATCATCAGTCTTTTCATATAGCTTCAAAACAAAATGTATCCAATCATATGCCGCTATATTTGGAAATACATGAATCGTATCGGGTATAAAATAAAATTGCTTTTTATATTCTAGCGATTGCGATTTCGAAACATTATTAATTATTATTTTTCCGCAATTTTGTTCTACTAATCCAGCAATACAATTTAATGTCGTTGTTTTACCTGCACCATTCCCACCAACAAACGCCAGTATTTCTCCCTTTTCTATTTTTAACTCTACTCCTTTTAAAACCTCCTGCTGGCCATACGACTTCTGTAAATCTTGTATCGATAACAAATTTTTTCACCTAATTTCATTTAAAATTTCTTTTTCGCAATGAAACTTTGCATAGTAATGATCATCAATACAACTAACAGCAGCGTTACTACAATATTGATGCCAACCCAAGATCCCACATCACCCGACATTAAAATATTTGTTGCATACATACTATTACTAGCAGGGTTTATAACATCTATTAATGGATGTAGGCCAGCGATAAAACGACAAATAAATAGGCTAACAATACTTATTAGTGCAATAAATGCAGGACTATTAAAAAATGTACTCATCATTGCGACAAACGTTATGATGAATACTAGCCAAACACAATAAAATGCTAAAGCCCACATAGCTTGCGTCATAGGAACCGAAGTAAATAAATACGCTGAATAGCCATAGGACACTGCATAGCCAAGAGCTATACATATAACCGCCAATATATAATGGATGATGATTTTACTATTTAAATAAGAAGATATCGATACTGGCCTTGTTAAGATAAATGCCATCATGCCATTCGCTTTTTCTCCTTGAATAATGCTCATAGTGGCAACGACCAATATAATAATGCCTAGCTGATCAAACTGTGAATTTAATGTTGAGGCTAGTACCTCCTGTCCCACAGGCTTTGCCATCGTAGGATCAATTATTATACCCTCAATACCACCCGCTGATTGTAAAATAACAGGTAAATAATACATCATAATCGGCTGAGTTAGCCCTAGTAAAATAAATACGATTGGGAGCCAAAATATTTTATATTCCCTTGCCATTTGCTGTACTTCTTTTTTGCTTAATGCAATAAAAGCACTCATTTTATTACACCACCAATTCCAAAAATATTTCTTCTAGATTGTCTTGAATACCTACTTCAAATTTAGTAAACATCACTTTTGAATCTAATCCATGCTGTATTAGTCGATTAGCATCTGTTTGCAAATTTTCAACGTGTATTTTGAAGCCATCTCCACAGTTTTCGATTTTCTTCACATATGGTAAATGTTCAATCATTGTTAACCACTGAAAATCTGCCTTTCTGATCACAAAAAAGATAGCTGATTCTTGATGGCGTTTTAGCAGCTCTGACTTTGTAGCATCTTCTATTTTGCAACCATTTTTAATCATCACAAAGCGCTCACAAATTTCCTCTGCATCGCTCAATATGTGCGTTGATATTAAAACTGTCGTTTCTTGTTTGATCTCTTTTAATAGATTTAACACTTCTCTTCTACCTATTGGATCTAGCGCTGATACCGGTTCATCCATAATCATTAAAGCTGGCTTATGCAATAATGCTTGTGCGATGCCAAGGCGTTGCTTCATACCACCAGAAAATGTCCCGACATGACTATGTGCTTCCTTCCCTAAGCCGACCTTTTCTAAAAGCAATGGGATTTCTTTCTTCAATTCATTCTTTGCTACGCCAGAAAGTGTCCCCATAAAGGACAATGTTTCAAATGCTGTCATCCATGAAAAAAAATTAGGATACTGAGGTAAGTAACCAATATGATTTCTCATAGATGAAATCTTTTGACCATCAAGAAGAATTTCTCCTTTGTCTGCATTCAGAATATCGGCAATGATTTGAATTAACGTGGATTTCCCCGCTCCATTTGGTCCAATTAATCCGACACACTCATTAACATCAATGACCATTGAAAAATCATTTACGGCTGTTTTTTGTTTAAACTTTTTCGTAATATTTTTAATTTCTAAGCGCACGTTTATTTACATCCTTTCTACCAATAATGAAGTATAGAACAGAACCAATTGAATTACAGAACAAAATAATAATGGTCCACATTAGTATGTTTTCTCTCGTATCGCGGTGCCGGTATAAGTCGAATAAAGCAACAATGATTAGAACAAATCCTACGAATATAAATGGCAAAATGATTGGAAGTATACTTGCCCAATCTATTTGTAGTAAATCATCAAAACCATAGTGTAATTTCATTTCTAAAGCCCTCCATTCATTATCATTATCAATAATGATAACAAAAGATGTAAAAAATTTCATTACCTTTTTACTGTACATCCTTTTAAAAAACCTATAGTATATTTTTTGGTAATGTTCTCATATTGATAACATTTGATTGCTTCCCTTGATTCCATATGATAGGAGGATCGTTTTATGCGGAATAAAGCAGAGGTATTAATGCACCCTGTGAGAATGAAAATTTTACAAGCTCTCATGCACGAGAAAGAAGATGGCTTAAGCACTTTGGAGATGATTTCTATCATAAAGGATGTACCTCAAGCTACTTTGTATCGGCACATTCAAATTTTAGTGGATGAAAACATCATAAAAATTGTGAAAGAGCGAAAAGTACGTTCTGTTACAGAAAAATTTTATGCAGTAAATGAAGGAGCAGAAAAACTTAATGAGGATGATTGGGCACAACTAACAATCAAACAAAAATTAAATTATGTTTCCTACTATCAATTAACTTTACTATCTCAATATCAAAATTATTTACATTCACTTGATGAAGAAGAAAGTCTTGCAGATTGTGCAACTTTTTCATTTATTGATTTAACGTTAACGAATGATCAATTCAATAAATTTGAAAATGAATTAAATGGTTTAATTAATAGATACTATAATATGGCCGACTCAAATAAAGAGACTGATACTGAGACAAAAACAATAGCAATAAATATTATTCCAAAACCTTAAGTAGTATTTTACATAAAGAAATGGAGAAGATTTATGAAAAAAAGTAAGTCAGTTGAAAACACAAGAAAATTTATCATGATTATAATTGGCGCCATCATCGCGGCATATGGACTAGAAGCGGTATTAATTCCGAATGATGTCATTGATGGTGGCGTGACGGGGCTTAGTATTATGGGCGCAACCCTCTTTGGTATTCCATTAGGCGTACTGCTCTTTGTATTAAACATTCCGTTTATTTGGATTGGCTACAAACAAGTAGGTAAAACATTTGCATTGATGAGTACTGCTGGGATTGCCGCTCTATCTATTTCCACAGTGCTTATGCATGATGTTAAAACAATTTTAGGTCCGAATGATCCACTATTAATTGTTTTATCTGGTGGTATGTTACTTGGTGTTGGGATTGGGATTGTCTTACGTAACGGTGGCGCTTTGGATGGCTCTGAAATTTTAGCCGTGTTACTTTCACGTAAGGTTCCGTTTTCAGTCGGGGATATTATATTATTTATTAATGCCTTTATTTTCTTAGGGGCAAGCTTTATTTTTGGCTTAGAGAGCGCACTATACTCAGCTTTAACATACTTTATTGCGAAAAACGTTATCGATATTATCCAAGATGGTTTAGAAAAATCAAAAGATGTTCGTGTTGTCAGTGCAAGATCAGAGGAAATTGGTGATGCGATTCAAGCTCGTTTAGGTCGTGGTGTTACATATACTAAAGGGCGAGGCGGTTTCTCCAATGAACCAACTGATATATTAAACTGTGTTATTAACCGTATGGAAGAAAATAAACTTGTATCAATTATTAAAGATATTGATGAAGGTGCCTTCATAGTTATTTCTGATGTTTCAGAGGTACGTGGTGGGAACTTCAAAAAACGTGATATTCACTAAAGTCTACTCATTATCCAAATAAAAAAACGCACATTGCTAAATGATTTTAGTAATGTGCGTTTTTATTTTGGCGAATGCTTTTGTTTATTTTCTAGTCTTTCCTTTAAATCATTAAAGTCTTCGATTACATCTTCCATTGATAATTTTTTAGCTAATGCAATCCCCTTTTGAATAGATTTAGATGCTTCTTCAAATTTATTTGCTTTGATTTGGGCATCTGCAAGGCAATACCAATAAAACCAGGCATCCATATTTGAAATTTTTTCTTTATAAAACTTTTCGATGATTGGATAGTAATTAGAATATAATTCTTCGTTATAGACCAACTTTTCACCATTCCATTTTAATACATCCACTAAATAACTATCACCAATATACATTTGCCAAACTGCTAGACCAACTTTTTGTACTCCATTTACAAAGTCCATTTTGTGATAAGGAATTTCAGCAATCTTTTTGAATGAGTTATTAATCCATTGGAACACTTCCAGATTGCTTCCCATTGCCGCCCCAATCGTCACACCAAATAAATATTCTTTTGTGCCATCACCGGTAATATCTACCAAACCAGAAAAATCCAAATCGACTCCTTGCATTTTAGTTTCCCAAATCTTTCGCCAATCTGTATTGTGTTTTTTTAGCACTATTGATCCAAACTGAAAAGGGTAACCCTTTGCTTTAATGTTATAAGTGAATATTATTTCTTTCTGTCCATCTTGGTCTAAGTCATAAAATTGAATTGGCCGTGTGGAGAAAGGATTTTTAGGGCTTATAAGTGACGCATTCGATGGCATAAACCTACTAACTAAGTCTTCTTCATGGTTCTCCTTAGCGTGAACAAATATTGAAGTAAAACAAACTGCAAAAAGTAGCAATAAAGTAAATACTATCATTTTCTTCATCAAAATGTCCCCTTTTACAGCCAAATATAACATATAGTATTGACGTAATTAGAAAAGAAATTCTTCAATAAACTTGCAAGATGACGAAATACAATCAATTGCGTTAAAATATTTTCTAAAGACGATTGATGTATACGTATCTGTCTTTAAAGGGTTCACTATCCATCATTTTGATGATTCTATCCGTCACTTTGGCGGTTCTATCCGTCATTTTGATGGTTCTATCCATCATTACTATCATCATGATATAAAAAAGGAGACATAAATGGACTTATTTATCGCAAGTAATCGTCAATTACCTATCCGTTATTACGTCAATGAAGCGATTTGGATTCGCCGCGGTTGCTTAAGTTTACATCAATTAACGCTGCCCTTTTTTGTAGAAGTAGAAATGAAAGACCCACATCATTTATTGAAAATTACAGAATATGTTCAAGAAGTCCAAAAACAATATAGCTATACAGAAATTCAAATTATTATTAAGGACAAAAATATTTTTTTGCACTTACAAAAGATACTCCCTCACACTAAAGCCAATCATATTCTCACTATTGAGCAACTAATTCACCCATGAAGAAAGGTAGCATTGTACTATTAGATGCTACCTTTCTATTTTTTATAAAGCTGTAATAGGCAGTTCAATGTTAACCTGCAACATACCATCCGTATACTTCGCGTCGATTTTGCCACCATGTAGTTCTACAATGCTCTTTGCAATAGCAAGTCCAAGTCCTGAGCCTTCCGCTACACTTGTTCTTGATTGATCTTTTTTATAAAATCTCTCAAATAAGCTCGTTAGCTCTTCAGATGTAAATTCATCACTTTCATTAGCAACACAGATTTGAACATTACTTTCTTTTCTTTTAAGAGAAACAAAAATCTCACCGTCACCTGTACTATATTTAATGGCATTCATTAATAAATTATCAAAGACCCTAACAATTTTCTCAGAATCCACTGAAGCAAAAATCCGCTCCTCTGAAAAATTTTTAATAAATGTCCGATGGTTTTCCTCCGCTTGCGGAATCAACTCCTCAATTAATTGATCGAGAAGCTCATTCATACATACCTCCTGTTGCCCAAGGACAATGCTGTCATTCGTTAGCTTCGTATATTCAAATAAATCTTCAATCAGGTTCTTTAACTGTTCGGATTTTGAGAAAGCAATCTTTAAATACTCATCATATTGCTCCTTTGTGTCATACCTTTCATCTCTTAACAATCGTAAATAACCCATAATCGAAGTAAGTGGTGTTCGTAGGTCATGCGAAACATTCGTAATTAATTCATTTTTTTGTTTTTCAATCTTCCGTTCCATCTCTATATTCGTCATAATAGCTTCGGTCATTTGATTGACATTCTCTGTTAATAAAGCGATTTCATCTATCCCCTTTTTCTCAATGCGATAGGTTAAATCTCCTTTTGCGATTTCCATTACCCCCTTAGCAAGCGCCTCGATTTGTTTCATTTTTCTTTTCGTTATATAGAAGAATGAGAAAGCAAATACAACAATTCCAATAAATAAAGGGATAAAACCCTCTGTCGACTTTGCAATAACCGTCCCCTCGGGAATTCCACTAACGAACAAATAAAAGTTTTTATTATCTAAAGTTAATGGATAAAAGGCAATAAATTCTTGCCGCGATTGTTCGATTGCCGGTATCTCATAATTATAGAGTGGGTGATTTATCGCAAAATCCATTACATTTCGAATTTTATTATGTAAATCAATTTGTTCCTCTTCCACTTGTTTCGTCTTATACAATACCTTACCGCTCTCATCGGTAACTAACACTTTCAACGCACCTTGATATTGTCCTAATTTGTCATTTTCTGATTCAATCATTTTCTGTAAGGATTCTATACTATTATCATTGACAGCTAATTCTGCAACTTGCTGCGCTTGAAAATTTATCTGCTGCATCCCTTGACTATAATCAACTGTAGCTGTTTCATTGATATTTAAAACAAACGGGAGCGTGACCCGTGCGGCAAGTAGTCCTAAAAATGCACAAACAATAAAAGTCGTTAATAATTGGACTCTAATACTTGCTCGTACTTTCGTAATAGCCTTTACAATAAGTATTTTTAGTTTACTTAGTAAGTATTTGAATGGCTTAATGATCTTTCTCAATTTTATAACCTACTCCCCATACTGTTTTAATATATTGAGGATTTCTTGGATTTGTCTCAATTCTTTCTCGTATTTTTCGTATATGTACCATTACCGTATTTTCAGACTGTATAGCCTCTTCCTTCCAAACCTTTTCATAAATTTGCTCAGCGCTCATGACTATGCCTTGATTTCTTGCAAGTAATTCAAGAATAGAAAACTCCCTTGGCGTAAGCTTTACCTTTTCATTGTTGACGATTACTTCATGTGTGTCGGTATTAATTCGCAGATCACCAATCTCTATCTCACTTTCATTCATACTATCTAGTCGATTCATTTTGATATATCTACGAAGTTGAGATTTTATGCGCGCAATTAGCTCTAAAGGGTTAAAGGGCTTTGTTACATAATCATCTGCCCCTATGGATAATCCCACGATTTTATCCATATCTTGAGACTTTGCTGACAGCATAATAATAGGCATCTCGGCTATTTCCCTTACCTTCATACACATTTCGATGCCATCCACGTTCGGCATCATAATATCTAGAACAATTAAATGTACTTTATGTTTCTTTAAAAGATTTAAGCCCTCCTCTCCATCACTTGCTTCTAGAATATCGTAGCCTTCATTTTTTAAATAAATAGCAATAAGATTTCTAATCTCTTTTTCATCATCAACTATCAGTATTGTTTCTTTCGTCATCTAATCCCACCAAATTTCAAAGTATTTTAAATTATCAGATGCGCATTAATCAGACCTAGCATCATAACACGAGGTTGATTTTCGTTCCAACTTGGCGCTTTCCTAGGGCGTTCAGTCTTCGTTCCAATCAACCTATTTCATGAAAATATTCCCACTTATAATTACAGTTCCTAATTTTAACTATTTTTTTATTTTTCGTATATAAAAATAATAAAATCACTCTGATACCGACTTTAATTTTCGTGTATAAAAATAATAAAAACATACTGCAATACTAACGAAAGCACCAAAGTAAATACCGTATTTCGTCGCTATCATGGAAATATTTTCAATGTGTTTTCCAAAGAACAAACCAAGTGTAAAGTAAATCAGTGTCCAAACAAAACCTGCTGAGTAGTAATACAAAGCGTATTTTTTAAATGACATGTTATTCATACCTACTAAATATGGAAGTATATGTCTCACGATTGGTATGAAATAGCTTATCACTAAAGCAAAATGACCGTACCTATCTAATAATTCTTTTGACTGTAATAAATATTTAGCCTTGTTCTTTTTCACCAATTTATCCAGTATTTTATGACCAAACACCTTTCCAAGAATAAACCCTAAGGAAAGTCCTGAAACTGCGCCAAGATAAGTTAGTACAAAAGCTTTCAACACACTCATTTTTCCTAACGATGATAAAAATCCACCACTCATCACAATCATCTCATCCGGAAGGGGCATACCAACGATTCCTAGCCATAAGCTGAAAAATAAAGCAAAATAACCGTATTGCTCAATATATGATAGAAGATCTTGTAATCCCATTAGCTAGCCCTCACATTTCCAAGTTTGCAGCTGAGTACATAGGCAGGCGGAAGGTTAATCCATACTTTTTCATGTGAAATGTCTTCAAAATAATTTTGGATAAATGATTTTCTAACAAGTGAATATTGGAATGTGATAAATTCTCCATCTTCTAAGCACTCCTTTACATTTTGTAAAATACGTGATGAAATGGCAGGATTCAATGATGTAAAAGGTAATCCAGATACGATATAATCAATTTTTTTAATATTTAATGCTGACATATAATCGCATAAATCCTCTGCTGAACCATGTATTACGATTATACTCGGCTCATGTTCAAATTGTTCACGAAGCTTTTCACAAAAAACTTTATTATTTTCAATAAGAATTAACTTTGTTGACTGCTCTTTTCTTTTCACTAATTCTTTCGTAAATGAACCCGTACCCGGACCTAGTTCAACAATATACCGGGCATTTTCAAAAGAAATTTGGTCGACCATTTTTTTTGCTAATTTTTTAGAACTAGGTGAAATTGCACCTATCGTTTTTGGATGTTTTATAAATTCAGTAAGGAACGTTAACATACACTTTCTCCCCGATCAAAGTATTATTTGAATACTTTTAATATAAAGAGCATTTCTTAAAGATTTCCGAGGAGATTTCTTAAATTTTTCTTAAGAGACCAGAAAAGATTGTTAGGTCATTGGTTCTAATAATTATTTCCTTTACAAAATTGTCATACAATTGCTTCCAGTAGAATAGAAACCTATATAAGGAATAAATGATACGGAAAAATAAGTGGGGTGTGAAAGGATGCTTAAACTAAATAATGCAAAAGAATTGGTACTCGGAATCGTGCAACAAGACCCATTGTTTGTCGTAATACAAAATACACCTTCAGAAGAAATACTTTATAATGACGGCTATTTAACGCATATTGAGGAAACAAATTATTATTCTACTTCAGAAGTCGCTAGCTGGTTTGAAATAACGGATGCGATGCTTCGCTATTATATTAAACCGTTCGAACAGTATATTTTTGATAATGCTACGAATAGCCCAAATACCAATATTCGTTTGAATCTTCCTGCCATCTTAAGACTTCGCATGATTTTACTGCTAAAAGATGAACACCGCGTTAAGGGCTTAAAGCTTTTACTAGGAATTGATGACAATGGTCAACACATCAAACACCAAATAACTGCAACAACTATGGGTACTGATGATTTAGCGAACAAGGTTGATGTTCTTGGAAATGTTCTTCAGCAAATGATACAAACTGGGCTTTTTAACCTTCTTCCCGACGAAGAACATGGCACCCTACAAGTGACGATCAATCAAGACTTTCTCGCACAAAAAATTCAATTAGTATCCTCTGAATCGGATCTTCAAGTAGAAGAAATTCAAAAAGAAACAGCTGAGCTTAAGCTAGAAAACGAAAATTTACAAAAACAAATTTCAGAACTCCAAGAGCATAGTGTGAAGGATATTGTGCAAAAAATTCGTGAGCGTCATATTGAAAATGAAATTGTGTCGACATTACGGACAGAAGCACTACAGCAATATTCTATAGAGAATAATGCAGGCTATTTTAGAAAACTTTTTCGTTCCTCTCAAATTGAGATGGAAAAAGAGCAATTTGTGTTGGGTTATATTTCGAAGCACCTAGAAGAACGTTTAGAAGTAGCACTGAAAAATTATTATGGCGAATAAATATCTTCAAGCTGTTGGTACATGTAAAATTGTCCTCACTTGGCGGAGAACATGATGGAGTCTTTTTAAAGAAACCATTCATGTTCTTTTTTTACATCGCACAGCCATTTAGCTCACACTGTTTAGTGTTGCATTGTATAGTAATTTATTTTTTAAAAATTAGTTTTATAATCATTATAAAGAACTGTCGAAGGGGTGAAATGTATGGCAATGATTGAGGTCAATAATCTAACAAAAAAGTTTGGAGATTTTTATAGTGTACAGAATGTGGACTTACAAATCGAAAAAGGTGAAGTGTTCGGATTTTTAGGACCCAATGGTGCAGGTAAATCTACAACAATTCGGCACTTAATGGGCTTCTTACAGCCGACACAAGGTCAGTGTTTTATTAAAGGGTTAGATTGTCGCCAATCTACAGCCGAAATTCAAAAATTCGTAGGCTATTTACCTGGTGAAATTGCATTTATCGATAAAATGACTGGACATCAATTCATCAAATTCATTGCCCAAATGCGAGGGTTAAATGATTTAACAAGAGCTCATGAACTCATGCAATACTTTGAATTAAATGCTACTGGGCTTATTAAGAAAATGTCAAAGGGTATGAAGCAAAAAGTAGGTCTCATCTGCGCATTTATGCATAACCCAGAGATAGTTATTCTAGATGAACCGACAAGTGGATTAGATCCTCTTATACAAACAAAGTTTATCGATTTTATTTTAGCTGAAAAAGGAAAAGGAACGACCATATTCATGTCCTCTCATATGATTGAAGAAATTGAAAAAACTTGTGACCGTGTAGCAATCCTTAATGCCGGCAAGATTGTTGCAACGGAAGCAATCGCTGACTTAAAAAAGCGAAAATCTAAAAAGTATTTAATTGAATTTCAAAGCGAGCAAGAACTATCTCGTTTTTTAGGCGCGCAACATACTATAGAACAAATTGGACCAACACAAGCAATTATAAAAGTTCAGGGTAATGTCCAAACATTACTGCATACATTAGCAGACTATAAAATTAATGACCTCGATATCATTTCACAATCTCTTGAAGATATCTTCATGCATTACTACGAAAGTGGAGGAAAAGAGTCATGAACTTTACTTTGCTAAAACATGAGATGCTAGCTACTATTAAACTTTTTACTATTATACTCGCTGTATTAATGCTCTATATCATTAGTATTGTCTATATGTATAACCCTGAAATGAGCAATACTCTTAATAAGCTTACCGAAACAATGCCAGAATTGATGTCAGCATTTGGTATGAGTAACATAGGCAATTCATTAATTGAATTTCTATCTACTTATTTGTATGGCTTTTTATTACTTATTTTGCCGTTAGTCTTTATTATTATGTTGGCAAATAAACTAATGATGGGCTATATCGATAACGGTTCCATGGCATACTTAATTGCAACACCGAATACACGTTTTAAAATTGTCTTCACGCAAGCATTTTTTTTGATTGCCAGTATCTTTATACTGCTCACGGTAACAACTTTAATAGCCATCTTATTTTCAGGGATTCTATTTCCAAATGAACTGGATTTAAGTGCTTTTTTGACATTAAATATCGGTCTTTTTTTCTTACACTTTGCCATTAGTGGCTACTGCTTTTTAGTATCCTGCAGTAGCAAAGATTTAAGAACCTCTTATGCATATAGTACAGGGATTCCTATTCTATTTTATTTAATTCAAGCGCTTAGTAATATGGGTGGTTCTTTAGAAAAGCTTAAGTACTTCACCATTTACTCATTGTTTGCACCTGAAAAATTAATGACTCAAAATAGCTCGTCCATTTGGATGCTAGGAGCATTGTTTGTAACCGGGCTGCTATGCTATATGCTAGCTATTCGTGTTTTTGTTAAACGTGATTTACATTTGTAAAGCTAAACGTCAGAATCTGCTTGCTTTCTTGTAGCAAGCAGATTCTTAAACTTAGGAATATAAAAATTCATTTCTGCAAAGATGCCAAATTACCAATGAAGCGCAATAACCTAAAATGAATCATGGCTAACTCCTCCACATTTAAATTCTCATCTCCACTGCGTAACCACTCTTGAATAACACCTAAAATCGCGGAAGTTAAAAAAGCCTCAAAATATTGTAGAAACTCTGGGTCAAGCCCTTCTTCTCGAATCACAGAGATTTTATCCAAAATATGATTACTAAAAACTTTCTTCATTCTCCTGCTAAAGGCGGGGCTCCCCTGCTCCCCTAAAATAATTCGAAAAGCTCTTGCATGCTCTTTAATAAATTGAAATACTGTAATAAATGGCTGATATAGTTGGCCTATTTTTATCGAGTGAAAAGCATCTAGCGGTTGAACGTTTTTTACATAGCTCTCTAGTTCATTTAATAATTCCTGCTGCAAATCCTCCATCACTTCAAATTTATCTTTATAATGTAGATAAAAAGTTCCTCGATTAATGTTTGCAGTAATAGCTAGGTTTTTTACTGTTACTCGCTCAAAACCTACTTTCTCTATTTGTACAAGTAATGCAAGTTTTATAGCTCGTTTCGTTTCAAAATTCATGATATCGTGAATAGACATTTAGAACCCCCATTGTATTATCACTTTAATCCGTTAGTATTTAGCCATGTTGTTAGATGATTACCTCAATAATTACAACAAGTTCAAAAAGTAGTAGTCATTACAGCATTTACCTTATTTATCGGGTCTTTTTTATTAATTTCCAACAATCTAATTTAGTAAAATAGTTATTTTTTAAAATTTTTAGTCGGTATACATTCTTATTAGTTAAAAACTGCAATATTCCTCATCGAATTTGATGATTATAGCTACTATGTACAACGAATTTGTTTGGACTAGGCAATCTGATTTCATCTAGCTCGAAAATGTTGAAATCCAAAATCACTTAACACTTTTTAGTTATTTGTTTATTGTAATTCCCAATTCACTACCTTAAAATTTCAAGTATCAACACTGTGTTCAGTAAAGGAGAGATGGATATATGGGAAACAATGCAATTTCATTAAACTCCATAGAAAAAAAGTTTCACCAAAAACAAGTAATTGCCCCGCTTTCCTTAGAAATTCCTAAGGGACAGCTTATTGGCTTACTTGGCCCTTCAGGCTGTGGGAAAACGACGTTAATTAAAATGATTATGGGAATGATCAAGCCCGATAATGGTCATATTCAAGTGTTAAATCATACCGTCCCCCATAAGCAACTACTGACAGATATCGGTTATATGGCACAATCTGATGCACTGTATTTGGATTTAACTGGTGAAGAGAATCTCCATTTTTTTGCTAAGCTTTATCGATTATCCAAAAAAGAACGTGCGGAGCGTGTCAATTATGCTGCAAGCCTTGTTCATTTAAAGGATGATTTAAATAGTAAAGTGTTGAATTATTCTGGGGGGATGAAACGGAGATTATCCCTTGCAATTGCCCTTATCCAAAATCCCCAGTTGTTGATTTTAGATGAGCCAACTGTTGGGATTGATCCCGTATTGAAAAAAGAAATTTGGCAGGAGTTAATTCGTCTAAAAAATGATGAGCATAAAACAATTTTAGTAACGACACATGCAATGGATGAAGCAGAGCGCTGTGACCAGCTAGCTATGCTACGCAATGGTCATATTATCGCGAATGGTACACCTCATGAATTGAAAGCCCATTATCAGGCAAAGGATTTTGATGAAGTGTTTTTAAAGGCTGGAGGTGAAGCACTATGAGAATCGGCGCAATTGTTACTAGAATTATGCAGCAAATGATACGTGATAAACGTACACTTGGCTTATTATTTTTTGCCCCTCTTCTTGTGCTTTCGTTAATGTATTTTGTTTTTAATAGTAACGAACCTGACATGACACTAGTCGTATCAAATGGTCCTGCATCAATAATCGAAAAGCTTGAAGATTCGGATTTTCATGTTATCGAAAAAAATGATTTTTCTATTGCCAGTCTAAAAGATGAAAAATATGATGGCTGGTTAGCTTTTCAGCAAACTCAATTGAAGCTCACTATATTAAATGATGATCCTTCAACAGCTAAGGCTTTAAAGATGAAGCTTTCTCAGGTTTTACAGCCAGAACAATCTGCCATGATGAAGTTGACGACTGAATATGTATATGGCGATGAAAATACCGCTATTTTTGATATTTTTAGCCCGATGCTAACAGGCTTCTTCGTGTTCTTTTTCGTCTTTTTAATTACTGGTATAGCGTTGTTAAAAGAACGAACTTCAGGGACTTTGGAACGCTTACTAGCGACACCGATTAAACGTTCTGAAATTGTTGCTGGTTATATGATTGGTTATGGATTGTTTGCTTTTATTCAAACGACTATTATTGTGCTATTCGGGGTTTATGTCCTTGATATTGTACACGTCGGCTCCATTTGGCTTGTGCTACTAATCAATATGGTGGTTGCACTAGTTTCATTATCATTAGGAGCTCTGTTATCAAGTTTTGCCGCTTCAGAGTTTCAAATGATGCAATTTATCCCGCTTGTCATTGTGCCGCAAATTTTCTTTTCAGGTATTTTCCCACTGGATAATATGGTGGAGTGGCTACAAAATATAGGTCGAATTATGCCACTATACTATGCCGCTGACGCGTTGAATGGGGTTATGTATAAAGGATATACCTTTAGTGAAATTCTAGCCGACTTAGCGATACTTGCTTGCTTCGCTCTTGTATTTATTACATTAAATATTGTAAGTCTCAAAAAATATCGATCATTATAATTGAAATGGTTCTGCTCAAAAATTGGGCAGAACCATTTCAATTATAAACTAGGATCATCACCCCACGCATGAAGATACAACACAAATATTCAAAAATAGAAAATTACACCAAAATTCCATTAGTAAAAGAACAAATATTCATCTATACTAATTTTACAGATAATGTCTTGAATTTCGTAAGTACGAACATATAGATACGAAAATGACTTACAATAAAAAGCCTAAAAATAAAGGTGTGTAAAGATGAATCCGATTATGGAAATACAGAACATTTCTAAACAGTATAGAGGTAAAAAAATCTTAGAAAATGCTACATTTTCTATTTACGCTAATCAAATTATAGCTATTGTAGGAAAGAATGGAGCAGGTAAGAGTACCCTTCTAAAAATTATTGCAAAATTAGTTGACGCCGACAGTGGTTCTATTGTGAAACATCGACAATCATTAAAAATTGGCTATGTGCCAGAAGTGACCCCTTCACATATTTTGTTTACGCCTGAAGAATATCTTTATCATATGGGCCGTATTCGAGGTATGACCACTAAACAACTTCAGCAAAAAATAAATGAGTTACTTGAATTATTTCATTTACAGGAAGCTCGGAACATTCGGATTGTTAACTTTTCTAAAGGTATGAAGCAAAAGGTTATGATTATGCAGGCAATGCTTGAAGACACAGATCTGCTAATCTTAGATGAGCCACTATCAGGACTTGATCCTAAAGCTCAAAGTGATTTAGAAGAAACCCTTTCGATATTAAAGGCTAAGGGGTTAAGTATCGTTTTAACATGTCACGAACCAAAATTACTTCAACATCTTGTTGATACCGTTCTTATTATTCAAAATAACAAAGTCAATCAAACTGATTCATTACATAAGAGTCATACATTGAAAAATAAATTAATTTTTGAGATTTCAAGCGTGAATTTATTGGATGACATGCTACCTATTCTTGAAATACAGCAACAACATCTTTTAGACAACGGTTGTTATGAGGTTATCACCATTATTAAGGCAGAGGAAACAGACAGAGTATTATTAGAGCTACTACACAAAAAAACCTCAATTAAACAATTAATCCCGATCAATGAAAAGGAGGAACAATTCTATACCCATTTTTAATGAGGAAGAATAGACGCCCATATGACTAGTTTATTACGTTATCAATTTATTAATTATTTAAGAACTTATCATTACGTTCCACCTTTTTCAATTTTCATATTATACCTTGTTGTTAATTATACTTTTGTACCAAATCCAATATTAGATAGTTATTCGTTTACAGCTATCATTCTATTTTTTCTAATGGGATGGTTTACAATTACACTATTTCACGCGGAAGATGAAGGACAAAAGGTAATTACAACACTTCATGCCAAAAGCCGAACACACTATAATTTAGGAATTTTTATAATTTGTGTACTCATTGGTTTTTTCTTAAGCTTTGTATCAGTAGTCTACCCTACTCTTATTGGCGCCTTTGGAGAAAAACCAAGATTTATACATCAATTACTAGGATTCCTCTCACATTTTAGTTTAGCTGTACTAGCGATTGCACTTTCAGCTCTATTTACGAGAGAACTCGTTAAAAATAAACAAAATACTTGGTGGGGTGTACTTGGCATCTTAATTGTTTCTGTCGTGATTGCTACTTTAAAAGAAACAATCCTTCAGATCAAAGGGCTCATTTGGTTACTTCCCCCTGTCCGCCTTTCATTGGAAATGATGGGCTCAGAAGACTCCATTAAATCAATTCCTAGCCGTTTTTATTGGCAATTTACTTGGATCTTCGCCTATTCGGCCTTCGTCATCATGTTGTTCTTCCTCCTTTCGAATCGAAAAAGGAGATAAATATTTGAACATGGTTCGTGGACGTATGCAGGACATGATACTAGGAAGTGGGCTTCTCTTGAGGATATTTCAAATTATCTAGAGTCATGTGCCAAGTTAAAATAACAGAGGGTTTATTGAAAATTGGCAATGATGTGTTGTCAAATAAGGTATTTACCCTTCATGGTCATGAAGTTAGTGCTTGGAGAATACTTATGTCCATTCCCGAACATGAAATCCATCATCGTGGGCAAATCTCTTCATATTTACAAATGAACAAGATTGAACCGCCTCAAATTTTCGGATTAAAGATTGGGCAAGTGAAAACATTTTAATTTTATGAAAGAGTGTGGACATCATCTTATATCCAAAGCTTATTTTGTCTTTATATTAACCCCTCTGTTATATAGAAAGAAATTATAATCAGTGGGGTTTTTATCGTCCCTTACTCGTTATTTGTCTCCGTCAATCGGTATTCTATGGTAGTTAATGCCGGATTAAAAAGGACCTATTGCAATTTATTATTACGATCATCTGATTTGTTTTTATGATATGTTAAAGCTAAAGAAATGGTTAGTATACTTCCAAAAAATGAATCTATGATACGTACAACAATTATTCCATAGTTGCTAATAGATACCCTATCGATCATGCACCAAAGACATACATATAGTAGCGTTAGAATAAATATTAAAGCCCAAAAATAGAGTTTCTTTTTAGCGCCAATTTTCAGAGTATCTTTATTCTTATTTAATGATGCTCTGTAATACATATAACCGATAATTAGTGAAATCCCCAAAAGTGTACTACCGTGTTGCAAAAATTTATACACGGGTATTTGATAGCCATACAGATTGAAGGTATACGTCAGAGTTGGGAAATTCCTTACCATAAATCCATTTGTATGTGTAAAAGAATCCCATACTACATGAGTTAACATTCCAAATAATGCTGAGTTACAAAAAATGAATGTCTTCCATTTTTTACCTACATCTATTTTGTAGCTAGATGTATCCTGCAGAAAGTTAGGTAAATGGCGGATTACATTCAAACGTATAATTTGATGATAAATAAAGTAAATCATTAATACTAAAGGGAGATTGAATAGAAAAAAACCTGTGAAGGTATGTCCTATTTCCCCTATTGGTTGGCCTCGTAAAAAATATTCAAAGTCAGGAGCCATACTACCAAAAACCATTGCGGAAAAATTAATATATTTACTTTTTCTAGTGAAAGGTAATACTGCCGCAGGATGAGCAAATGTTAATGGCATAGTATCCCGGTATCCCCCTTCTATTTAATAATGTATTTATTACAACGTTTTTCATTTCTAAAAGTTACTTTGAAATGAAAAGATCCGCAGATTCCATCAACAAATATTTCTGTTGTAAGAATTTATCAATAGTTTAATAAAGACCTTATAATAAATCCCCCCTTACACTAAAAGAAATAAAATCAACTGAAGGGGGGTTTCTTGTGTAAAGATGAGGTACTTTTTGTGCTCAAAACCTATGTAAGACATATTCCACAGGGAGTACAAAGCATTCTTCTAGAATATGGCTTACTGGAGTTACCCCTTGCGATAAATTGGCCAATAACTATTGGATTATCTCTCTTAAGTGTTGTGGCAGCCTGTCTTGGTTGCTGGGTATCAACAAAAATCATCGCCAAAACCTCACCGAGAATTTTGCTTGTTGAATAAATATGCCCCCATCCTACCTTAGGTAGTGGGGGCATTCATTTTTATATATTCATAACTACCGGGTTCATGTTATAATATTCCAAAAAATAAAAGAAATTTACTTCTCTTGGTAATCATTTTGTCACTGTCATTTTACCAAGAGATCCTTTCTTTCTTAATGGGTATACCGACATCTGCCTAGCACAAATGTTTACAGTACACCGTTTAGACGAGAAAATAACTATCATATGTAAATATTTTTTGGGAGATGATTGTATGAAACGAGCACATATTCATGAATTAAATATTACTCGTGCATTAGCCATTTTAGCTGTACTTATTATCCATGCTACTAGCACACCTGTTACGGTTTTACCAAGTGACTCAAAACTATATCCGCTATATATATTTTTTAACATTTCCTCTAAATTTGCTGTCCCTGTATTTATTTTCTTAAGTGGATTTGTTTTATTTTACAATTATATACAAAAAGACTTAACAAAAGAGCTGGTCGTTAGTTTTTATAAAAAAAGAGTGACGCAAATTCTCATTCCTTATCTATTTTTTTCTATTTTCTATTATGCTGCCATTCAAATTTTTTTGACGGGTGATTTATCATTAACATGGAATGCACTATTTAGTGTGGAATTTTTTGAAAAACTTTTAATTGGAAAAGCGTATACGCATTTATACTATATTTTTATTATTGTACAGTTCTATCTGATGTTCCCTTTATTCCTATATGTTTTAAAGAAAAAACCTGCCCTATCCTCTCATCTAATTTGGATTGGATTTGCCCTTCAATGGGGCTTTATTTTGTTAAATGCAGAGTTTTGGCAATATCCATATAGAGGGAGTATCTCATTTTCTTATTTTGCCTATTTCTTAGCAGGTGGATTTTTAGGCATCTATTTTGAAAAATACAAAAGATGGATCCATCTAAAAAAAGGGGATTTCCATATTGCTATCCTCTTTATCTGGATTATATGGCTATCTTCTACTATTTATAATGTATATTTATATTATTTTGTATTCTCATCTAAAACCTATTTAACTAACAGTACTATATTTGAAGTTGTTTTTCAGCTACAGTCTATAACAGCAAGCATTGTCTTATTACAGCTTTCCTTCTGGATTTATAACAAATGGAATAAAGCGTTTGTCAATTGCTTGATTAGCTTAGGCACACTATCATTTGGCATCTATTTATTACATCCATATTTCCTTTTCCTTTATAGACAAATTCCTATAAGTGGAAACAGTATTTTATTTCATGTATGGAGTGTTGGTGGTTTTCTTGTTGCTCTATTCGTCACTTGGGCTATTGTATTTTTAATAGGAAGATATTTCAAATATCATTGGATTGCATTTGGACCGATTCCGAAAGAGTTTCCATACAAAAAGTAAGTATAACAAGACCTCGTACACGCGATAGTAGCGTTTACGAGGTCTTGTTAACTATTTGCTTGGTCCTGCAAATCGCCCATTCAATTTAGTGCAATAATTTAAAAGAAAAGCTATTACCTATCAAGTATGCTAAAACAACTCCAAAAAATCGTCTTCAGAACAAACAACAATACTATTTCTTCTTAGTAATGCAGTAGTTACGCCTACACCACCTAATTTTGTACCATTGAAATCACCATTGTAAATCATTGCACTGCCACATGATGGACTATACTCTTTTAATACAACCTTAGTTGCACCTATTTCGAGTGCTTTATGTAATGTTGCATATGCGCCCTTTAAATAAAGCTCCGTAACATCCCGACCAGATATTTCAACAACCCTCGCTCTTCCATCTAGAACGTCTTCACCATCTCCATCAACAATTTCAGCGGGCTCACGAGGTGTCGAAAAACCTCCCATAAGTTCAGGGCATACGGTTAACGCCTTATTTTCTAACACAAGCTTTTGAATTCTTTCATCTAAACTATCTGTTCCGTTATATCGTACCTTTAATCCCGCTAAACAAGCACTTATTAAAATCATACGCACACCTCATTTAAGTAATATCGTATAAGGAAAACTTTAGCTCATTAAAAGAGTCTGTCAACATCTATTAAAATGCTAAAAAAACTTACTTACCCTACTTTATTCTCTTTTTAAAGAGTAATATTGATATTTTAAAACTATTGTTTATTATTAGTAGGACAACCATTTTACTGGGGTTACCTATTTCATTATCTAAATCTCTTTTATGAATTCATTCTATCATTTAAAAAGGAGGAAAAAGACTTGGTTGAGTTTACAATTTGTTTTCTTAAAAAGGGTGACCAAATATTATTGCTAAATAGGGATTTCCCACATTGGATGGGAGTTTGGAATGGGGTTGGCGGAAAGATTGAGAAAAATGAAACGCCACTTGCTGGTGCATTACGAGAAATTAAAGAAGAAACGGGCATCGTACTGGACGATATTACATTCAAAGGAAAAATATCATGGACGGATGGAACAACCGACTTTGGCTGTATGTATGCTTTTATTGCTGAATTGCCAGAATCTTATCCATATGTGACACCGATTAAAGTCGCGGAAGGCATTTTAGATTGGAAACGTCTATCGTGGATTTTTCATCCCGAAAATGTAGGAATAGCCGATTTAAAACATTACTTACCAACAATGCTAGATGAAACAATTAACTATGAATATATATTTACATATAAAGATAGTGAATTGATTGACATTACGAGTACCCCATTCGTACAAACTGTTACTATCTAAGTAAAACAAGACCTCGTACACGCGATATTGTCGTATACGAGGTTTGGTTAATTATTTTCTTGGTAGTGCAAATCGCATTCTGCACATCGACCAATTCAAGGTTGTTTTTTGAATTTCTTCATAGATGTTCCACAGGCTATCGACTATCCGTAATTCAACATTACGTTTAAACATTTCATCAAATAAATTTTCTAGTTCAAATTTAGCTATAGGATATTGTGCTGTTTCACTCGTATAATAACCAGCATTTTTATCTTGTAGCGTAAATCCATTACTATCAAACTCATATAAGTAAAGTTTCGTATTTTTCATCGTCTCAAACCACTTGCTTTCAATTACGACAACATGCGAACATGATGCAGATGCTATATAGGCTCGTTTATCCTGTTCGGTTGTATCGGCACCAATATGATAGCAAACTCGCGGACAATTTCTAGGGGTTAAAAAATTAGGCAAACATGTATCGTTAATTGCCCATACTAGTCCTTTCTCTGGATCTAAATCTAGTCGATCAGGTAATCGGGGATGGAATACGGTAATATCGTTTTCCTCACTCACATGAAATATACGCACATGCTTCCCTCCTTTATTTTCTTAATTTAAATACAATAAAATCTGCACAATGCAAATCTTCCTCGAATTGTGGATACTTTATTAGCATCTCTTTTGAAGGCACCGGTTCGATAACGTCCTCTATAGAAAAGCCTGCTTGAATAATTGCTTTCATATAGCTCGTTAATGTTCGGTGATAAAATACAATTTTGTCATCGGAATCTAGCGGAAGCTTTTGATCATATACCCCTTCATAAAAATAACGCTGAACCTTCCAATACTGTTGGTCAAGCCGTTCATTTCTTATCCATCCACTATTCGGCGTAACAAAGCACGGGTGGAGAATAGAAAAGATGAAAGTACTATTAGGTTTTAAAAGACGATACATTTCACTTAAAGCTGCCTTATAATCTGCTAGATCTTGAAGGACCATATTGGAAACAATACAATCAAACTGTTCGTCTACTAAAAAATCTAGTTTTTCGCAATTTCCATGTTCATATTGTATCGGAACTTCCTCATATGTTCTTTCTCTAGCAATTTCTAGCATCTTTTCTGAATAATCAACTGCTGTGACAATAGCCCCTTTTTGAGCAAGTATTCTACTTAAATAGCCTTCTCCGCACCCTGCATCTAATAGCCTTTTTCCTTTCACCTCTTCTAATAATGAAAAAATGGCTGGATTTAATAATACTTCACGGTGTATGCCACCATGTTCATCGTAGTTTGCTGTAAACCTTTCTGCATGTTGATCCCAGCGTTTAATCGCCTCTTCTGTCGGTACTTTTCTTGCCATATAATTCCCTCATCTCTATATAGAATCGTAACGTTACGTCCCTTGTGCGCATTACTATTTTTTCATATATATCCAAAAAGTTATAGACTTTTATTTTATTTTTTTATATCATTTAGATTGAGGCACGGCATCTTTAAGCAAAAACATAAGCCAGAAATTCCCAATGGGATTTCTGGCTTTTCTTATTTAAGGATTAGATTGAGTTTTGATAGGTAATGCATTGTCTAAAGTGACCTGTCGTTTAACTGTGATCCATCTTCCACTTAACATGATAATTAATGCAAAAAATACAATGACTCCTGCAAAGACAAGCGCTGCTTTATAACTACTATAAACCGCCACAAGCTGGCTCGCGATGATTGGTCCGATAATTTGACCAAAAGCATAAAACGTTGTTAACAATGATACGACTGGACCGCTTTGTGTTGGGAATAGCTGACGTGCATAAGAGGTCGTTAACGTCACAATGCCTACAAATGTTAAGCCAAATAAAAATGAAGATAATAATACGCTCCATACTGTTTGTGAAAACACTGGCAACAAGATGCCTACTACTTGCAATACATAGGCAACAAACAAAATTTTGATGGCAGAAAATTTTTCTAATAATACAGTCCAAACAGGTGCTGACGGGATAGCCGCTACCCCAACAATGACCCAGCTATACGAAGAGTATGCTTGTAGTGAAGGAATATTATGAATGATATCGACTAAAAAAGTGCCTGTAATAATATAGCCTAATCCCTCAAAACCATATGCGACAATTAACCATGGCATAAAGCCCTTTGTCATTTTTGTATCAGAGGATTTAGCAGTTTTCACACTATCTTGTACATGCAAGCCTCTCCAAAGTATATATGTCACCACTAATAAAACAGCAGATAAAATCCCTAAGCCAATCCATGTACCTTGCCAAGCAAAACGCGCTTCAATAGCAGGGACTAATAAGCCTGAAATAGCAATTCCTAATCCAATTCCGCCAAATAAATAGCCTGACCATTTTGTGAGTGAATGCTTTGCTAAATAATCCATAATAATACTACATGTTAATACAAAAATCAGTCCCCCTGTAATGCCCGCAATTAGACGAAGCACAAGCCAAACACTATATACTTCAATGATTCCCATAAGAACAACAGAAAGGACATTTAAGACAACACTTAACAATAAAAAGTTCTTCTTTTGGCGATTAATAAACCCTGCCCACAATGCACCAATGAAATAGCCAATATAATTACTCGATGCTAAAAATCCTGCAACTTCAAACGAAAACCCGACATCATGACGCATAAATGGCAAAATTGGCGTGAATGCAAAGCGGCTAATCCCCATAGCCACTACAAGTAATAGCACCCCACCAAGTAAAATCCCGATGTGCTGTCGATTCATCTTGTCCCCACCCCCTAATATCTTCTTATAATTAAAAGGATACATAGTGAAAATTAATAAATCTAATATATAATTTATATAAAAGGATAAAAAATTTTTATATAAGGTGGGATACATAATGAATTTACATGCTCTTAGATTATTCACAAAAGTTGCCGAACTCAGTAGTGTTTCGAAGGCCGCGCAAGCACTAATGATTAGTCAACCTGCCGTTACCATTCAAATGAGAAATTTAGAAAAAGAACTTAGCCTAACCCTTTTAGAATCTAAAGGTCGAGGAATTACCTTAACACCAAACGGAGAATATTTATTTAAACAGGCACGACGGTTATTTGATTTAGAAATGGATATTGAAAATAAGTTGGAGCAATTAAAAAACACAGGTAATGAAGAATTACAGATTGCATCTACCCATGTTCCATCTCATTTTTTACTACCAAAATGGCTCGCAAAATATAAACAAGCCTATCCGAATACTCATATCCACATAAAAACGGCTAATTCCCAGCAGGTTATTGAAGAATTACTTCACTATAAGGTTGATATGGCTTTTATCGTAAAAGAGGATGGTCATCATCCAGATATTAATTATCAATTTCTCATGAATCTCGATTATTGGTTTATCGTCCCCTACGGTCATCCGCTGGCAGATCAGAAAGTGACATTAGTGGAATTAATGCAGCAGCCATTTGTTTCACGAGAAGATGGTAGCTCTACGAAAGAATATTTAAACGCTTTATGTAAAGTTCATAAAATCCCACCACCACGAGTAGGGCTACAACTGGACGGCATCAACGAATCCATTCACGCCATTGCAGCTGGATATGGTACGATGTTAGCTCCGTCCATAGCGGCTTCGGGCTTTATTCAACGACAGCAAGTAGCTCGAGTTTTTATAAAAGACATCGATATTCAGCGACCTATTTATCTTTGCACAAGAAAAAATGAACAAAATTCCTCTTCGACCTTTAATACTTTTATTAACATCATCAATGATTCAATTTCATAACAGATATTTTTCACAAGTTTGAACTACACAAAGTCCTAGTCATAGATTGCTTAAATATTCGAATGCACAACTTTCTATTAAGATTGTGCATTTTCTTATTCGAAATATTTTCTGAAATTTCTGTCCGTTTTTCTATTTTTTTGTTATACCAGAGCAAAAAAGTAGGGATTAAAATGATATACGACGTAATTATAGTTGGTGCAGGCTCGATGGGGATGGCTGCAGGCTATCATTTAGCGAAAGCAGGAAAAAATGTCTTGATGATTGATGCCTTTAATCCTCCTCACGCAGAAGGTAGTCATCATGGGGAAACGAGAATTATTCGCTTTGCGTATGGTGAAGGCGCTAGCTATGTCCCTTTTGTCAAAAGAGCAGGTGAATTATGGAAAGAACTTGAAACGTTAACGGATGAAGCTTTATTTTTACAAACAGGGGTAATGAATGTCGGTGAAGAGACCCATCCTTTTATTCAAAATGTGAAAACAAGTGCTAGGCTCTATGATTTAGCATTAGAGCAGTATTCTGCGGCTGAAGCAATGATAAAATGGCCTGGATTATCCTTACCTGAAAACTTTGTTGCTTGCTTTGAGCCTACTGCCGGTGTCCTTCGTGTAGAAGCCTGTATTAGTGCTTATAAAAAATTAGCTATTGAGGCAGGAGCAACCTTACATACAAATGAAAAAGTGCAGAACATCAAAGCTGGAGAAATTGTCCGTGTCCAAACATTAAATAATATTTACGAAGCTAAACATTTAATTGTAACTGCTGGTGCTTGGGCAACTGAGTTACTACAAACAATGGACATCACCATCCCTGTAACACCGACGCGAAAAACATTTGCATGGTTTGAGGCTGATGAGCAGCTTTATCGTGAAGATAATTTCCCAGCCTATTGTTTTGAATTTACTGATTCCATGTACTATGGTTTTCCTAGTATCGATGGAGCAGGCCTAAAGCTTGGCAGACATGATGGTGGTGAGGCTGTCAATCCAAATGACCCGCTACGCCCATTCGACGAACAGGATGTAATAGATTTACAAAATTTTATCAATCGCTTTATGCCTCAGCACGGTGTCTTGAAATTCGGCAAAACATGTAAATATTCGATGACACCAGATGAGGATTTCATTATTGATTTTTTACCTGAGAATCGAAATATTATTATTGCAGCGGGCTTCTCAGGACATGGTTTTAAATTCAGTAGTGCAATGGGTGAAGTACTAGCAGATTTAACGCTAAACGGAAAAAGCATACAGGATTTATCACCCTTTAGGCTTAGTCGATTTAAGACAGACTAACACTTCCCTTCTATGAAATCCCCCACTCAATGCTCTTACTACAGTGTGCGTATTACTGGGATAAGACTGCCATAAAGGCAGTCTTATCCTGTTTAGGAAAACTTATTGTTTCATTATCTTTTTCTAAATAGATAAATGCATCCAACAATACACCGTATAATAACCCAAGCACAATGCAAACGATATAGCTAATGAGCGTAAAATCATTAGCAACCATATACTCTCGTACTGTGCCGTGATAGAGCAGCCACGTGAAAAACGTCATCAATAGTCCCTTATTATCTTGACCTTTGTGATTCAACCCCTTATTCGATAACCTTGTCTTTTTCTCTTAGAAGGTTCAGGATTTGCTGTTGCTTTTGTTTTTGTTTTTGTTGTCGCTTTCGCACAGATAATTTGCCACGGGACGTGGCGTTCTTAGACTAGTCCTCTAATTTCAATGAGTGTTTAGACGCCCGCTGAAATAAGTTAAATCTATTTATGAATAGTATCCCTTTCTAGCATAAAATTAGGTATAATGCATTATAATTAACAGTTTCAAAATAATAGCCTATTTTCATCAAAGGAGGTAAGAAGTTGGTAAATATTTTAGTAGTAGATAACCATAAGGCTGTTGGTGAAGGAATAAAATTATTGTTAGAACAAGAAGGAATTTTCCATGTCACGGTTGTAAGAACTGATGAGGAATCTTTGAATGCTCTCTCGCAACAAACATTTGATATATTTTTATTTGATATAAACATGCCCTTTTTAAAGGATCTAGGATTATTAAAAAAAGTAAAAAAATTAAATTATGATGTAATTAAAATTATCTACACAGGATACGACATTGAACCTTTCTTCGATATATTAGTAGAATCCGGGGTCTCTAGTTTTGTTAGCAAAACAGCATCTACAGAAAATCTTATTGCGGCAATATACTCCGCTCTAGATGGGAATGCCATGATGCCAGTACAATTATTACAACGATTAAAAGTAATTGATCGCCAAAAGAACAAAATGGAACTAATGAATCAGTTATTCCAATATGACCTCCAAAAAAATGAACTAGCCTTACTTAAATTAGTGGCCGCTGGAGAAACAAATAAAAAAATAGCAGAAAATTTATTTGTCAGTTTACGCACAGTCGAATATCGTTTAACAAAGATTTTCAAAAAACTACAAGTACATTCAAGAATAGAAGCAGTTAAAAAAATTAGGGACATTGGTTTGTTATAAAAAACGCATATAAAGGGAATTTTTCTAATTAAAAACCATAAAAAAATGGGGAACCGAGAAAAAGATTGTGGTTTTTTTGTGGTCATACAGTTACGATACCATGATAGAAGACATCAAAAATTTTATACCCTTATTTTGTAGAGAGTAGTGTATACTACTCTCTATTTTAATTAACACTTGATTGCAAGAACGTTATGTTTGTCACCAGTAAGCCAAAGAACGTTTTTTCATCGCTTCACGGTATTGCTCTGTTGAGATCGGCAATGCTTTATTTGTTTGGTAATCCATAATAACACCATATTTTCGAACAACATCCATTTGATTAATTTCACCTTTGTTATACATCTGCTCAACTTCAATTGGATCTGTTTCCAGCCATCGATGGCGGTTATTGCGGATATAATCGCGTTCTTTTACTGTTGCTGCCATATCAATTTCAAAGGCATCCATATCACGGTCAATTTCATGGATGACTACGCCATAATCAAGCTTTGCACGCTCAATCGAAACATATTCATCAATTACATCCTCTAAAACAGCGTTTACATCTCGTGCTAATGGGTCACCCAAACCACCGCCTCCAGCTGATGGACGTGTAAAGGAATCTCCTTTCTTCAACTCAACATTGGAGAAGATTGTGCCTAAAAATCTTTCTTCCTTTTTGTTTGGATTTAAAATAGCCCCTTGTGCAATAGAAGGTAATCCGCCCATAATGCCCCATGTAATGGAACGAGACCGATCACAGCAATAGGACATCACTGTTTGGTTTACATTCGTTAAAACGCCTCCCTTTTCTACACCACAGCCGCCACGGTATTTACCTGGACCAGCAGAATCTATAATGATTTCATGCTTGGTTATAACAACTGGTGACAAACGTTCTTG
Organism: Lysinibacillus sp. G1-3; assembly: GCF_056322905.1. Lineage (NCBI taxonomy): Bacteria > Bacillati > Bacillota > Bacilli > Caryophanales > Bacillaceae > Lysinibacillus > Lysinibacillus sp. G1-3. The sequence continues at coordinate 35,794 of NZ_JBWHYQ010000004.1, read as the reverse complement.
CCCCTCGCATGGTTGAACACTCAAGCCTACACCGAACACTGGTGAGGTAGTATTCGCACCATCACGGTCAATACGTCCACCGTGGCCACCAGCCATCCAGTCATACCACATAAAGTATTCACTACCGTCTCTTCGTTGATCATACCCACCTACTAATAAATATTCTAAATTAAATGAACATGCGATAGCGCGTTCAGGCATAATATTTGACCATAATTCAAAGCAAGCATTCATAATTTTTTCAAACGCTCCTGAACAATAGCCAGAGACAGCTACTGGACTAGGTGCGTTGACGACAGAGTTTTCAGGGAGGAATATTTTCACAACACGATAAAATCCTGAGTTCAGCGGAATCTCTGGGAAAAATGTTTTGGTTCCTGCATAAGTACCAGAAAGCGCTGAGCCAAATCCTGCATTTAAAAAACAGCTAATATAAGGATGTGAATCACTTAAATCATAAGCTATTTCATCCTCCGTAATGGTCATTTTCACACGAATTGGGATGAGACCATCCCCTACTTGTGGGTCCATATCGATATAGTCCACCGTTTCCCACTGACCTTTTGGTAAAGCTTTAATCTTCGCTCTCATTAATCGTTCTACATAATTTTGAACTTCTTCAAAAGCTACTAGTACTGTCTGAATGCCGTACTTTTCAATCATTTCCTTGAGTTGTTTTTCCCCAACTTTCGCCGCTTCCACTTGAGACCGCAAATCTCCAATACGTTCTTCCGGAATACGCATATTCATCACAATAATCTTCACTACATCGGTTAAATATTGACCTTTACTATAAATACGGACAGGGGGGATCCGTAGACCTTCCCCGTAATGTTCTTTAGCTGTAATATCAAAAGAACCTGGATTAGAACCGCCGACATCTGCCCAATGTCCATTTGTTTGCATGAGTGCAATTAGTTTATCATCATGAAACACTGGTAAAATCACACGTACATCACTGAAATGTGTTCCTCCACGATAAGGATCATTTACTAAAAATACATCACCTGGATGGATATCATCCGCGAAATCCTCTAAGACAGCTTTTGCCGTTAAATGTAATGTCCCTACGTGAACGGAAATATCTTGCGTTCCTTGCATAACGGTATTCCCCTGTGCATCGCATAATGCACAGCTAAAGTCTCGATTATAAATAACAAACGAGTAGCATGTACGCAGCATTTGTTCAGCCATTTGATCTACTAAATTGACAAAGCCGTTTTTTAACACTTCAAATGTTACTGGGTCTAGATTTTGGACCTTATGATTTGTCTCCAATTTCGTTGTACTCATCGCCCATTCCTCCTTATCGCTATTAGTTCACTGTTATAATGATATTTTTATAGACATCTACTTCCGCAGTAAATCCTGGTGGAATAACGGTCGTCGTATCTAGCTGATCGATAATAGCTGGACCAGCAAACTGTGTGTCAACAGGTATTTTATCGCGGTTATAAACGTTTGTTTCTATATATTTCCCCTCAAAATAAACAGGCCGTGTTTCTTTTAAAGCATCCTCCAGCGAGCCTTCAGCAACATATTGTGGGAAATTAGGCTTTGGTACTGTTCCTATAGCCGTTACTCGTAGGCCAAATATTTCTACAGTTTGATCCTTATCAGAAAATGCAAATTCGCGTTTATGTTCTTTATGGAAAGCTTCTAAAATAGTATCTAAGGAAGTGATTTGATCGGATACAAGAACAGCTAGAGATCTCCATTGTCCCTTATAACGCAAATCTATATAATTCGTTAATGTTGATGTGTTTTCTGCTATTCCTTCCTCTTCTAATAAAGCTCTTGCCTCTTCTCGCAATTCATTAAATTGATTTGTCAGCTCCTCTTCACTTACTTCATCAAATTTTTTCACATACGTTTTAGAAATATCATGGCGTACATCTACTAGTAAACATCCCATTGCTGCAGCTACACCTGGATGCGTAGGAATAATGACTTTTGGAATGTTTAAATCTTTTGCCAAATAAGCACCGTGTAATGGGCCTGCACCACCAAAAGCTACAAGTGCAAAATCACGCGGATCATAGCCTCTCCGTACTGAAATCAAGCGAACTGCATCACTCATATTGGCGTTTGCAACTTCTATAATGGCACTTGCCGCTTCTTCAACTGATTGATCGAATGCATTTGCGATTGTTGTCACAGCCGCTCTTGCCGCCTCTTTATTTAATTGCATCGTTCCATCTAACAAATCTACACCTAGGCGTCCTAACACTAAATTTGCATCTGAGTTTGTGGGCTCCGTGCCTCCTTGGCCATAGCAAGCTGGCCCTGGTACTGCCCCTGCACTTTGTGGTCCATTTCGTAAAGAACCGCCTTCATCTTGCCAAGCAAGGCTACCTCCACCGGCTCCTATTGTTAATATTTCAATGCTTGGGAAACCGATTGGATAGCCATATTCTATAGACCAATCCTTTGTGATCCGTATATCCCCCTTATACATCAGTGAAATATCAGTACTTGTACCACCCATATCTAAGCCAATGGCATTGTCAAATCCACACAGCTTTGCGATATGCTTACTTGCAATTGCGCCTGCAGCTATCCCGGAACTTGCCAATCGAGCAGCATAGCGAGGAACTGTACTTGAAGTCATGACACCGCCACCAGAGTGTAATACTAATATTTCATCGTCATAGCCCTTTTTCTCCATTTCAGTGCTTAATTTACTAATGTAATTACTCATAATTGGCCCAAGAACGGCATTAATAATTGTTGTACTCATACGCTCATGCTCAAAAATTTCCGGAAGCACCTCACTTGAAATACAAACATAAATATCCGGTAATTCTTCTTTTAAAATCTCTTTGACTTTCGCCTCATTTTCCCCGTTCACATAGGCATTGATGAAACATACTGCAATGGATTCAGTTCCCCGACGTTTTAACTTTTTTGCTAATAAACGAATTTCCTCTTCATCAATAGCCTGAAGAATATTTCCTTCATAATCTATTCGTTCTGTCACTTCAAATCGATCCCGTCGTTGAATATAAGGCTTCGCAGTATCTTTGTATGTGTCCCAAATATCTTCTTTCGTTCCCCGGCGAATTTCGATGACATCTCTAAAGCCCTTTGTCGTAATAAGAGCTGTTTTTGGCAGCTTACGTTCAATTAACGCATTCGTTCCAACTGTTGTGCCATGAGAAAAAATTTTAATATCCTTACCATTTAATGCTGCTTTTTCTACTCCATTTAATATTCCTTGCTCCGGATTTGAAGGTGTAGAGGACGTTTTTGTAACGAATACTTCCCCCGTCTCTTCATTAAAAACAAATACATCCGTAAACGTTCCACCGACATCAATTGCTAAACGACTTTGTGCCATAGTTCTACCTTCTTTCGTTTAATAAATTTAAAACACCAATATTATCTTTTTGTATAAAGTTAATGCCTCAAGCGAATGCCCCAGATTTTTTAAAAAGATTGCACTACAATTTGAGAAAAATCTGGGTCATTACACCGAGGCATATGTGACGTATATTTTTTTGTCTTCTATTTTAAATTTCTTTCACGATAAACTTTTCACTCACTTTTTGTGCCAATCGTAATGGTTTTAAATGTTGTAAAGAACTCTTTTGCCGCCTGTCCCTGCTCACGGGCACCAGTACTTGAGTTTTTCACCCCTCCAAATGGTGCTTGAGGCTCTGCTCCACCCGTTTCATCGTTAACCTGTACAAGTCCAACTTCACTACGATTAATAAAATCAAATGCTTTTGGAATGTTATTTGTATAAATAGAAGCACTCAATCCAAAATTAGTATCATTCGATAATCGAATCGCTTCTTCATAATCTTTTACTTTGATGACAGCTAAAACTGGTCCAAAAATCTCATCATGAGCAATCGACATCTCGTGGGTTACATTCGTAAAGATGGTTGGATCAATATAGTATCCTTCTGACATACCTTTTGTAGGACCTCCGCCAAATTCAAGCTCCGCACCCTCATCTTTTGCTTTTTCGATGGCGGATAAAATAGAATCATACTGCCCTTTGGATGACACAGGCCCCATAGTGACACCAACTTCAATTTTTTTAGCTTCTTCGATTAATTGCTCTAATACCTTGTGATAAACTGTTTCCTCGATGTAAACTCGACTAGTTGCTGTACAACGCTGTCCCGTTTGCTTCATCGCACCTTCAATTGTTAATTTTGCAGCTTGATTTATATTAGCATCAGCTAAAATGATCGCTGCATTTTTGCCTCCAAGTTCGAGCTGAATTTTTTTATTCGTAGATCCAGCAGTATCTAAAATACTTTGACCCACACCATTCGAACCTGTAAATGTAATCGCCTTTACTTCAGGTGCCTCCAATAATACTTGCCCTACCTTTGAACCTCGACCTTGTACGACATTTAATACATTTTCTGGCAGGCCTGCTTGTTGGAATAATTGGCCAATCATTTTACCGGTTAAAGCGCTTTCAATAGATGGTTTCCAAACAACTGTATTGCCATATACTAATGCAGGTGCAATTTTCCATAGTGGAATAGCGACAGGGAAATTCCAAGGCGTTATGGCAGCAACGACACCAAGTGGTACTCGCATTGTGTACAATAATTTTGCTTCATTGGCAGAAGGTAATACTTCTCCTTTTGCACGCATTCCTTCTTGTGCAAAATAACGTAAAATGGAAGCACCACGTTTCACTTCACCAAGCATTTCATTTTTCGTTTTACCCATTTCACTCGAAGCTATTTCAGCTACTTTATCAATATTTTTCTCAAGCAAGTCTGCTGTCACACGTAAAACTTCTCCACGTGCAACAGAAGACGTATTTTTCCAACCTTCAAATGCATCCTGAGCTGCAACGATAACTTCTTTCGTTTCATCTATTGTCAAAAGCTCAACTTGGCCAATACATTGGGATGGTTTCGCCGGATTAAATTGCTCTCGTATTTCTCTAACGATCGTTGTCATGAAAATCCTCCTTCAAATAAAAATCATTTACACCTATATCAATTATGCCTCGGCATAATTGCGTCCGGAATCGGCTTTGTGCTACACAAAGCCGATTCCGTGACATCCGCCGGAGGCTTTTTAACTTCTTTCAGCGTTTATAGCTGACGCTACCAAAACATTTGCTGAAAGAAGTTAAATCGCTTTTTCAACAATTGTTTTACGTATATGCTCAAATGTCTCGTCTAAAATACGTAACATTTCATCTAGCTCTACTTTTGATAGAATGAGAGGTGGAGAAAAAACAACTGTATCTTGATCATACGTAACCGTTCGTAGAATCAATCCTCGTTTCATCGTTTCCTGAACAAAAATCGGACTAAGAGCAGTCTCAAACAATTCACCCGTCTCACGGCTCTTCACTAATTCAATGGCTCCAAGTAATCCAAGCGTACGCACACGACCGATAAAGCTATACTTTTCTTGCAATGCTCGAAATCCTTCTAACATAGCATCCCCCATGTTTGCAGCATTTTCAACGAGATTTTCTTGCTCAAGAATTTCTATATTTTTCAATCCAACTTGGCAAGCGAGTGCATGACCGCTGTAAGTATATCCGTGCATTAATGTCCCTTTAGAAAGCTCACATAAATCTTGATGAATTGTTTCGGATATCGCCACACCACCAAGTTGAACATAGCCACTTGATACTCCTTTAGCGAAAGACATCATATCAGGCACTACCCCGTAATGTTCCATACCGAAGAATTTTCCTGTACGACCAAACCCCGTAATAACTTCATCCGCAATGAATAAAATACCGTACTCATCACAAATTTTTCTCACTTCTTTAAAATAATCTTTTTGTGGAATATTAACTCCACCTGCTCCTTGTACGGGCTCAGAAATAAATGCAGCGACAGTCTCAGGGCCTAATGTTTCAATCGTTTCACGTAAATTACGTACAGATTCGCTGTATACATAGTGGAAATCAGGGGCGTGTGAATTGGTAAAGTCACGGAATGCTTGTAAGCCTGTCGCACTTGTAGCCCCCATAGCTACACCATGGTATGAATGTGTACGAGAAATAATTTTTTGACGCTCTGGCTGCCCTTTAAGTAACCAGTAATGACGTGCTAATTTAATCGCTGTATCGTTCGACTCTGAGCCACCTGAAGTGAAAAATACAGTATTTAAGTCTCCCGGAGTTAAAGATGCGATTTTCGTCGCTAAACGGATAGCTGGTTCATTGCTAAATGATGCGAAGCAGGAACTAAATGCTAATGTAGAGATTTGCTCTTTCGCTACTTCGGCAATTTCTTTACGGCCATGCCCGATATTTACATTCCATAAAGACGACATGCCATCAATGTATATATTTCCTTCTATATCTTTTAAATAAATGCCATTGCCCTCTGTAAAAATGGCAGCTGGACCTTGTGTTTGTTGTTGTTCGATCGACGTTGTTGGATGTAGAAAATGTTTTTGATCTAACGTTTTTAACTCTTCTTTTAGTTGAATTGTCATTAATGCCAACCTCTTTTCGTTTAAAATTTTATTCACTTTTTTAATAGCAATTCTCATGCCAACTGATGAAAAAAATCTCTTTTAACGAAAAAAGATGCTTTTAGCCTTCGTTCCTCTATCGCTGATCCCAAGGAGTCGCCCCGCCTCCACTCCAATAAACTTATTATTATTGGCATACCTTTTAACAAAACATATCTTTCTTTTTGTGATGAGTGAAAAAATCAAAACGCTTCACAACACCTGCAACAAAATGAAAAAGAGACGTTTTCTTTTTTTGAAAATGTCTCTTTTCTTCAAAATCTATTAACATATTAACGATGTATTTCATCATTTTCCTTGTATTAATTAGTGAGTATTGCAATATTACTAATTATTGTGCTTGAATGAGATTTCGATGCGAAAATACATCACTAATCCTTATATGAAATTTGTTTCGTTAATTGGAACTTTTGTATTTTACGTACTAATGTTGATTGATCACAGCCAAGTGATTTAGCAGCCTGCCGGATACTCGGAAATTTTGATAGAGCTTCCTTAATAATCTTCTTTTCAAACGCCACTACTTGTTCCTTTAATGTACCGCTAAACTTCGGGGTTACAACTTGTTCCTGGATGTTTTGTATTTCTACAGGATTTTCTATATCACGTATAATTGGGTTACTATCTAACTCTTGTTGCACAATATATGCTGTTATTTCTGGTTGAGTTGCTAGCAAGCAAATACGCTCCACCATATTTTTAAGTTGACGTACATTTCCTGGCCAATCATAACACTCTAATATTTTCATAGCAGACGACTCAATTGTTCGATGGATCCCATATTTTTCTTCAACAACAGCTAAAAAATGGTAGACTAGCGGGATAATATCTTGACGACGATATCTTAAAGGAGGAATTTCAATCGGGATAATATTTAAACGATAATATAAATCCTCACGAAAATGACCTTGCCTCACCATTTCAGCTAAATTTCGATTTGTCGCAGCGATTATGCGTACATCAATTGGAATAGGTTTCCCACTCCCTAAACGCTGAACCTCAGATTCTTGGAGAACACGTAATAATTTCGCCTGTAGTAGTAAAGGCATCTCACCAATTTCATCTAAAAACACTGTACCACCAGACGCAATCTCAAATAACCCTGCCTTACCACCTCTTACTGCACCCGTAAATGCTCCTGCTTCATAGCCAAAAAGTTCAGATTCTAATAAATTATCAGGGATTGCACTACAGTTAATCGTTAATATTTGCTTATCATTACGCCGGCTATTTGCATGAATTAGCTTTGTAATCTCTTCTTTACCAACGCCCGATTCGCCACCAATTAATACAGTTGAGTCTACCTCTGCAACTCTCATAACCCGCTTTACAACCTGCATCATTTCTGAAGACACAGCGATTAAACTACTTTTTGTTGTTTCTTTATTATGTAGGGCCTGTAGCTTATTTTTAAAATTCTCATTTTGAACTTCTAATTTTTTTACTTCTTTCTCTAACAGTTTTAATTGTGTCATATCACGGGTAATTGCTACTACGTATTGTAATTCACCGTACTCATCAAATATTGGCTTACCAGAAACTAAAAAGCATTTTCCATTAATAAACGTCTGCAAAATCGTAACTTTTTCTTTTGATTCAATTACTTTCATCGAAATGGAATCACTCATTAATCCTTCAGCGATTACGTCTTTTGCATATCTACCCATTAAATCAATGCCAACAATTTCAATATCAATATCATTTTGAAATAAAATTTTGCCATCGCTACCACATACTGTAACGCCATCAGATATGGAGTTTAATACTTTTATGGACAACGGGTTCATAAAATCTATATAGCTATACTGCGTGAATGGTTTGACATAAAATAAGCTACCTTGCGAAGTCTCTAATACATGAACAAAATAGCCTTCTACCTCAAAGCTTTCCGTTCCTTTACTATATTTTTTTATTATTTTTTCAAGAAGCTCTATTTGGATATCACTTTTAATCATGACCTCATCATTTTTTACAATAAAAAAATGCTCATCTTTATGTAGTTGAGTTATCGACATCTAGATCACTCCCTCTCGAACTTTAAATCTTTATCAAGTACCAGGTGTACTGGTTAACCATTCTTATCCATTCATACAAAAAAATCCGCTCTTTCTACGGGGCATCTATACGTCGCGAAAGAACTTAAAGCATCCTTTAAATTCTTTCGCGGCTTGATATCTCGCAGGAATATCGCGAATTTTTTGTATTTTATAGAATTCTACTCTGAGGCTAGCTTTTCCTCTATTTGCTCCGCAGGTCTTGTCGACAGCTTTCGCATGATCATGAACAACACAACTGAGCCAATTAGTACTAATGTACTTAAATAAAATTGTGAACGTAAAGATTCGATGAGCGCCTGGCAGAAATAAACGACTATTAAAATACCAATTGTGACATACGATAGATATGGAAATAGCCACATTTTAATCGATAATGCCTCATCTGAAACTTTGTCATAATGACGTCGGAAACGAATTTGTGAAATAGCAATGAAAATATAAACTGCAATCATTAACCCTCCAACGCAATTCCCCAAAAAGTAGAAAATAACTTCAGGTGAAATGAAGTATAGCATCGCACAAATATACGCAACCACCGTACTACCAATAACGGCTGGGACTGGCACACCACGACTATTTTTAATTTGTGAGAATATTTTTGGTGCATCGCCTTGACGGGACATTTCTAGTAACATACGTGAACTTGTATAAAGAGCGGAATTTAAAACAGAAATTAATGAAATGAAAATGACTATTTGAATAAGTTGAGCGGCAATTGGAAGCCCTGCCATTGTTAAAATATTTGCATAAGGTGCTGCCAACATTTTTGTATCATTCCAAGGTATAAGTAAAACCATAATAGCTACTGAGCCTACAAAAAATAAACCTAATCGAAAGACAACATTGCGAATAGCGCGGACAATATTTTTCGCTGGATTTTCAGACTCTGCTGCAGCGATGGCTGCAACCTCAGCACCACAGATCGAGAATATAACAAAGACAATTGCCGTAAAAATCGGGACAATACCATTTGGTGCAAATCCACCAAATTCCGTTAAAATACCTAATCCCTTCGGTTCAGAATTTGGCCAAATCCCTAAAATCATAGTTATACCAACTATTAAAAATACAACGATAGCTGTAACTTTAACGAAGGAAAGCCAATATTCAAATTCACCAAATGATTTTACTGAATAAATATTAACGATTGTCATTAATAACGTTATACCTATACTTCCAAGCCATATTGGAATCATCGGAAACCAATTGTGCAGCATTCCCCCTATAAGTGCTGCTTCTAACCCCACAATAAATACCCAGCTTGCCCAATAAAGCCAACCTACTGTAAATCCTGCCCATGGTCCAATATACTTCCCTGCATATGAAGCAAATGAACCTAACTCTGCTGAACCTCCCGATTTCTTTCCTAATACTATTTCTCCAGCTGCCATTTCACCAACCATTTGCATGATCAGAACTATGAGTAAGCACGCAATCGCATATGAAACCACCGCTGCTGGACCGGTACTTAAAATATTTTTCCCTGTCCCAACGAAAAGCCCTGTGCCAATAACACCACCAATGGAGATCATTGTAATATGCCGTGTTTTCAGTGATTTTTGCAAAGCCCCCATTAAACCACCCCTTTGTGTTTTATGTAGACATTTACTAGCCCCTTTCCTTTACTAAAATGTCTACCGTTTAATGAGCAATTCTGATGCCAAACCTATCTAATTATCAAAAATTTCAAAATATTTTTATTTACATCGATTATTGTTGCCGAAAATTGTCTTATCACAAAAATTCAGGGATGAGGATGTTTGGACACCCGCTAGAATGAAGTTAAAACATATGCCTTGTATATGTTGATTGGAGTGGAGGCTGGGCGATTCCTCGGGGATCAGCAATAGAGGAACGAAGGCTAAAACCATCACATCCTGTGATAACGCATTCGTGACCAACATCCTGTTGCCCCAAGCGGCTCATCGTACGCCCCCAGGAAGCTCTGCTCTGTGCGAAAGCGTAGCGACAGCAACAACAAATGTTTTATCTGCGCGAAAGCAAGGCGACAGCGACAAAGCGCCCAGCCGGAACGGAAATCAACCTCACGCTATGCTGATGAGCTTTAAATTTACTTAGTTAGGAGAATCTACAAATCTTTTAATATGCAATTTTCAAGTTTTGATGCAAAAATACATCAATGACTATTCTTTTACATCATCTATCCTATCCATACATTCGATTAAAGGAACTCATAATATTCATCTCTTCCCTGTACTTCGCTACTGTTCGTCTGGATATTTGGATACCTTCAGCACTCAAAGTATTTGTAATCTGTTGATCAGTTAAAGGCTTTTGTTTATCCTCACCTTCGATCAACTGTTTGAGCCGCTTTTTAATATACATAATCGAATCCATTTTTCCAGAAATATTCATTACTCCTTTTGTAAATAACGATTGTAAAGCATACACACCATGAGGGGTTTTTATATATTTTCCACGCACTGCTCTGCTAATTGTTGATACATGTAGGCTTAAAATATCCGCTACATCTTTTAACCGCATTGGCTTCAATGACTCCATACCCTTACGGAAAAAATCTGCTTGCAATTCCACTAGCAGTCTAGCTAACTCATACAGTGTTTTATCACGTTGTTCAATTCCTTGTAATAATAAAAGAGCATCTCTCATTGTATCTTTGAAATATGTTTTACAAGTCGGATCATTTTTTAGCATTTCAACATACTGTTTATCGATAGTAACGACTGGTAAATATCCACGATTTAATTTAATCAGCCATTCCTCTCCTAATCTTTCTACTTCGATTTCTGGCATGACATATGGAATCGCTTCGAATTGATCTCCCATCATCACTGGATTTAAATTTTTTATATAGTGAATCGTTTTCTGCACTTCCTGTAGAGACATTTTATACTTTTTACTTAACTGTTTAATAGCTTGCGCTGCTACTAGCTCTAAATCCGTTTCGATAAATCGAGAGGCCAATTTTGGAGCAAGCGCATCACTGTCTACTTGAATGAGTAAAAACTCCTGATAATTACGTGCCCCTACTCCTACTGGCTCGAAAGTTTGAAGTAAGTCCAATAATGCCTCTACATGCATAACATCCGTTTTACATATAGTAGCGACAACTTCTAAATCAACATCTAAAAATAGACGTTCATCTAAGGATTGGATTAAAAACGTTAAAATTTTCAAATCTATAGAAGATAGATTTTTATGCATAGGTACTTGTTCCAGTAAGAACTGCTCATAGCTTTCTTTTACAGCAAACTTCATCTCAATGGGATTAAATGAATGATGTTGAGGCGCATAATGTTGCGCGGAATAACTTTTATCCGAATAGCTTGCTAATTGCATAATTTCCTCATAATGCATTTTCACCTTAGCATCAGTGACTGCTAACAGTGGGTTTTCGTTAGCCTTATCATAAATATACTGTTCTAGCTCATTCGTTGTATATTGCAGTATTTCCAAATGCTGTACTAATTGTGGTGATAAAACTTGCATTATTTTTTGGGAAGTTTCGATAGCCAATTGCATACCCCACACCTCCAAAACAGAATTTTCTACATAGTAACACGTTTATTCTGTAACTTTCCATTTTTTAATCAAATTTTTATTTTTACACATAGCTCATTAGCAAAAGCTAAAAGTCGTATGGTGATACGTCATAAAACTTCTTTACTCCATCTATAAAATTTTCTAATAATTCCAAAAAGTAATTGACTACACATATTAGTAATCATAAAATACACATATACGATAATAATTACCACATTACGGTAAAATTTAAGGAGTGAATCAAATTGTTTCATTTACCAACTGTGCAGTTTACACAAGAGCAAGAGCAATTTCGCTTAGATGTTCGAACGTTTTTACAGGATGAATTAGCAAAAGGAACCTTCACGCCTAAATGTGATTCTTGGCTCAGTGGAGATGATCCTGAATTCTCTAAATTAATCGGTCAAAAAGGTTGGATTGGATTAACTTGGCCTAAAAAATATGGCGGCCAAGAGAGAAGTACTATCGATCGATACATTTTAACAGAGGAATTTTTAGCCGTTGGTGCCCCAGTTGCTGCACATTGGTTTGCTGATCGCCAAACAGGTCCCCTTCTTTTACGTTATGGAACAGAAGAGCAACGTGACTATTTCTTACCGAAGATTGTAAAAGGTGAATGCTACTTCGGCATAGGTTTGAGTGAACCGAATAGTGGTTCTGACCTCGCTTCGGTCAGCACACGTGCAGAAAAAGTAGATGGTGGATGGATTGTCAACGGTCAGAAAATATGGACGAGTAACGCACATCTCTGCCATTATATGGTTACTTTAGTACGGACTAGTCCTTTCGATGGCAAAAATAAACATGCTGGGCTCAGTCAGTTGATTGTCGATTTACATGCAGAAGGTGTAACTGTTGTTCCCATCAAATTTTTAACTGGTGAACATCATTACAACGAAGTGTTCTTTGACAATGTTTTTGTACCTGACAATATGGTTGTTGGAGAGGTTGGTAATGGCTGGATTCAAGGATTAGCAGAACTTGCGTTTGAGCGCAGTGGCCCAGAGCGAATATTGAGTACCTTCCCATTAATCGATGAGCTTATTCAAGAGTTAAAGCGCCAAAATAATTTAGAAGGGTTACAGCAAGCGTCTAAAATAGTAGCTCGACTTTGGGGTTTACGTAATTTATCAATTGGTGTAGCTCAACTTCTAGAATCCGGTAATGGTGATGATGTATCTATTCCTGCAGCACTTGTGAAGGTTCTCGGTACGAAATTTGAGCAAAGTATTCCTGAAATCACACGCTTAATCGTACAGACTTATCCAACACTTGACGCGCATCGTAAAATTGATCGCTTTATGGCTGAATCTATTTTACATGCACCAGGTTTTACTATTCGCGGAGGAACTTCAGAAGTACTGTATGGCGTTGTAGCGAAAGGGGTTATAGCACAATGAGTGAAATGAAAGACATGATCGTTGATGTTGTAGAGCGTATGTTAAAAGAAAAAGTTGATAAAGATTTAGTCGATACAGTAGAACAAGGTAATTGGGCACCAGAACTTTGGGAACTGTTTAAAGAAAATGGAATGACTGCTGTAGCTATTTCAGAAGAAAATGGCGGTGCTGGTGGCGACATAGAGGATTTATTAAATATTGTTCGTTTAACTGGAAAATACGCTGCACCGATACCATTTATAGAAACAACATTTGCAAATTATTTATTGCAGTTTACGCAGTTACAAGTCATTGAGGATTTGGCTACGTATATGCTATGCCCTAATCAAGCCTTTACGTTAGAAAATGGGAAATTAACGGGAGAGGCGATTCAAGTCCCTTGGGCACGTCATACAAAACACCTAGTGACTCTTGCCAATAGTACGGAGGGTACACATCTTGTAGAAATAAATTTAAGCCAAGCTGAAATTAAGCTAGGTACGAATTTAGCAAGCGAACCGCGTGATACCGTAATATTCCAACATGCTACGGCTTCACAAGTATCTGCTGTGTTACCTACTGATAAGGTACACACTATAACAACACTTAATTCTGCGTTCCAATTAGCACTGATGACCGGTGCGATCGATAAAATAAATGACTTAACTATTCAATATACGAAAGAACGTGAGCAGTTCGGTCGACCGATTCATCGCTTCCAGCTCGTTCAACAGCATATTGTAAATTTAGCAGGTGAAACGGCGATTGCTCTTGCAGCATTTAATAATGTTACAGAAGCCCTTCAGATGAACAGTCAAAATAGTGAGGTTGCTTACGCTTGCATTCGTTTTGAAGAAATTATTCAAGCAGTGACAACAATTGCGCATCAAGTACACGCTGCAATTGGTACAACACACGAACATAGTTTACATCAATTTACACGCAGACTTTGGTCATGGCGCGATGAAGGAGCCAGCACCTCTTATTGGACTCAATTTGTTGCAACACAACTATTAGAAAAAAGCGGAGATAGCCTCTGGGGATATTTAACTTCGTTCAGCGCAAGCTCACCGCTTCTTAACGTAGAAGCATAAGGGCGGCAATGTTACACAGTTTAAATTAATTGAAAACTACTAATGACATGATAAGGAGTGTTATTAATGACTGATTTACTTTTTGAAGTGCAAGACCATGTTGCCACTATTACATTAAATAGACCTGAAGCGTACAATGCTTTTAGTGAAGAGATGATCTCTAAATGGATAGAAGCCCTTGAAAATGTCCGTGATTCAGAGGATATTCGTGTCGTTATCGTAAAAGGGAATGGTAAATCATTTTGCGCTGGTGGGGATATTAAAGCGATGCAAGCCGGTGAAGGATTTTTCCAAAGTGAGGACGATATCTCTTCAACAGGTTTAGCACGCAAAAATTCTCTTTGGAAAAAGATTCAGCGTATCCCCCTTCTCCTTGAAGAAATTGATAAGCCCGTTATTGCACAAGTACATGGGTTTGCAATGGGCGCAGGACTTGATATGGCCTTAATGTGCGATATTCGGATCGCTGCAAAATCTACAAAGATCTCAGAAAGCTATATTAACGTTGCGATCGTGCCGGGCGACGGTGGTGCTTATTATTTACCAAAATTAATCGGCATCGACCAAGCATTAGACATGTTCTGGACAGCTCGTGTATTAACTGCTGATGAAGCAAAAGACAAAGGTGTAGTGACATTTGTTGTAGAGGACCAAGATCTTGACGAATACACATTGAATTACGCAAAGGAATTAGCGAGTCGTCCAACTACTACATTGCAATTCATTAAGCGCGCTGTTTATCAAAGTCAACGGATGGATTTACGTACTGCCCTTGATTACATTTCTTCACAAATGGCGATTGTCACAGAGCTAGATGATTTTAAAGAGGGTGTAAACGCAGTAGTAGAAAAACGTAAGCCTGTTTATAAATGAAATGTTTAGGAGGACGAACAATGCAACCTCTTGAAAATATTCGAGTGTTGGATTTATCTCGCGTCTATGCTGCCCCTGCTGGCTCCATGATGTTGGCCGATCTAGGAGCAGAAGTAATACGCATAGAACATCCAAATGGCTCTGATAGTATGCGTGATTGGGGGCCATTCGTAAATGGTCAAAGTACGTATTATATATGTGCCAATCGCAATAAAAAATCGATTACATTAGATTTAAAGACAATAGAAGACAGAGAAAAACTTAAAGAACTTGTCAAAGATGCTGATGTCATACTCGAAAATTTTAAGACGGGTGACATGGAACGAATGGGACTAAGCTATGAGGAATTAAGAAAAGTGAATCCTAGAATCATATATTGCGCAGTAACAGGATTCGGTCAAACAGGTCCTCTTGCGCATGAACCAGGCTTCGATCCAGTTATTCAAGCGATGAGTGGTTTAATGCATGTTACTGGCTCAGCTGAAGGAGAAGCAACAAAAGTCGGTGTCCCTATTGCAGATATTTTAACCTCTAATTATGTAGTCATTAGTATTTTAACCGCTTTACGAATGCGTGACCAAACAAATACAGGGCAATTTATCGACTTAGCATTATTAGACGTTCAGATGAGTAGTTTAGCAAATGTAGCAAGCGCATATTTAAATACAGGCTTTATCTCAGAACGTCTAGGGAATCGTCATAATAATGTTGCGCCATATCAAGTATTTCACTGTGAGGATGGTCCATTAATGATTTGCGTCGGTACAGATGGACAATTTAAAAAGTTTTGCACGATGTTGCAACGGGAAGAATGGGCTAATGATCCGCGTTTTTTAACAAATACGATGCGCAAGCAAAATGAAGCGGAGATAGTGCAAATGATTACTGACATTACGATGACAAAAACCCGGGATGAATGGATTACCCTATTACAACAATACAAAATTCCAGGTGGTCGTGTGAACACCATTGCTGAAGCACTAGAACAACCTCAATTTATTGCACGCGACATGATTGGTGAAATAGAGCACGAACAATACGGTACGATCAAATTCATCAAAAGCCCGATAAAGTTCTCTAATTTACCTATTCAATATAAATTAGCACCACCGATACTTGGAGAACATACGAACGAATTCCAAAAGTCCTCTCTACAAAAATAAAATTGCGCTATAATAGAGGTAAAATGTATTAATAAAGGTAAATCCTCCGGCATATGTCGAAGAAAATTTTATTACGTAGGTGACGGGATGAATCAAGAGATTTTCGAAAAAAACTATACAATGTCATCGCTGCACAAAGCTATTAAAGTACTAAAAGCTTTTTCAAAAGATGAGCCTAGCCTTTCCCTAACTGAGTTAAGTAAAAAAACAGGGATAAGCATTTCTAGTTTACAACGCTTCGTTTCTACCTTTGTGTACGAAGGCTTTCTTCACAAAGATGAGCGTACTAAGCGCTATCAATTAGGGCATTCACTTCTGTATTTGGGTAATTTAGTAAAAGAAGAATCCAGTCTTATTATTGTCGCTGACCCTATTTTAAAAAAGCTAAACGAAGAAATAGGCGAAAGTGTTTCCATGAATATTATTGACGGATTGGAAAGACGATGTATTTTAAACTATGATTCAACATATCCGCTTTCGACGAAAATGTTTGTAGGTGACACCTCTCCCCTTTATGCAGGTGCATCATCTAAAATATTACTCGCATTTATGACAGATGTTGAAGAATATGTACAGAATATTATTCTTGAATCTATAACTGATCAGACAATACTTTCAAAAGAGCAGCTGTGGGGGGATTTACAGCAGATTCGTAGTCAGCGCTTTGCGAGAAGCAATAGTGAGCGTGTACGTGGAGCATGTTCTTTATCTGCGCCGATTTTAAACGCTTCCAACCAAATCATCGCATCCGTGTCACTCGTTATACCAGAAGTACGCTACAGTGACTACGATGAAAATTTATTAATTAAATCCATTCAAAAAATCGCGGTAGATATTGAAAGGCAACTACATTAGATCCGATTAATTAAAGTAAATCTAGTCTGTAGCGAAGCTACCGATTCATTTTCACTAGTGAAAACAACCAAGAGAGTCTTTTGTATTCTTGGTTGTTTTCGTGTTGAAAGTAAGTATAGTAACCTCTCTAATTCTACAAAACTACATAGACTTACGTACTTAATGAATGATCTAACTTCCTATAAGGGCCACTACTCGCTCGCTTTGCTACGTGCGAGCGTCGTCCGCTTCGTTAACACTCCACTTTCAGACATATAAACAATTTATTGTGGCTTCGAACAGAAGGCATTCGCTCCTTTCTTTCTTTTCTACCGCGAAGCTTTGCTCTGCGATGAAAGCGAACAACAGAAACACTCGAATAACCCCACGCTGCCGTATCAATCATAAACTTATACCTTCCTTATCTCCTCACATGAAGTAGACTGTAAAAAAATAAGGGTAATACTACGAAAAGCTGTGGCAATAAACTAAAAAATCGTGGTCATATTGCGGATAATCTTTCGTCTGTTTGTGGTTTGTTTGTGGTAGAAAAAACGAAATTTTATGATAATTTATATATAAACCTTCTGCAGAGGTATATACAAAAAGGAGGAAAAACAATGCTCAAGATATTTTCAAAAGTAATTTTTGTTTTTACAGTTATGGTAGCAATAGTAATAGCACCATATGATACTTCTTATGCAAGGGAGACTACTTCTGATGAGCAGGTACCAGATGAACAGCTTCCAAAAGTAGATTATAATAATGATATTAATGGCTATGATGAATTTATTTTTGAATCAAAAACCAGAGGCACTGAAGTTCCATTTGGAAAATGGGATTGGAATAATGGTACCTACTCAGTGGATGGTAGTTCAAATAGCGGAGCTACATTATATACAAACTTTTACTTTAATGATGTTGTTGGTAAAACATTCAATTTTAAAACCGGTTCTTCAAATAAAATTACTGTAGACTTAGTTCATAAAGGGTTTATTAAACAAACTGTTGTACAATCTTGGACAATTAATGCCGGAGCTACTCGATCAGTGACAATTAAAAAAAGCGACCTTGATGGTAAATCTGTGAATGGTACCTATTACTTCAGATTTAACTCAAATCCTCTTGGAAAATCCTATTCAGTAAGTGGAACATTTAAATAAAGACTAAAAGAAAAGTTTGTTTTTCATCGTAATTAATAACATAAGTATAAAATGGCTATTGTAATACCCTTCAATAGCCATTTATTGTACTTATTAATGATTGGGGTTATAAAATGAATCTAAAGATAATTTTTAACGATGGTATCAATAGCTTTCATCTAAAATGTATCGGACTATTATTTATGACACTAGATCATTTTTTACAATATATTATCAAAAATCCTATTGGTGGCGACGATCCGCTTAGTGCATTAGGACGGTTTGTAGCCCCTTTATTTATGTTTGTATTAATCATTAGTTTACAGCACACACGAAATAAATTGACATTTGCTTTTCGACTATACATTGCTCATATGATTACTTGCTTTTTAACATTATTCTTATCCGAATACGGAAAAGTATGGTTCGGCATGCATGATCAGTTTAGTATTTTCTCTACATTTTTTTATACAGTATGGTTTATTTATATTATTGAAAAGACTTTACAATTTTTAAGGTCAAAAGAGTATAAAAAAGTATTTCTACAAGTGACTTTAGGAACATTAAGTATTTTCCTGCCCATTACTTTACAATTCGCACCTTGTTTGGATGAAAAGATAATGAATATTATTATTCCAAATATATTAACGGTACCTTACTCTCCGTTATTTGTAATGATGGGAATTAGTTGGTATTTTATAAAAAGTAATATAGTAAAAGCCGTGATCTTGGTATTCTTTTCTTGCGCTTCTTTTATTGGCAAGATTTTAATCAGTGGAGCTAATGTCTGGATATTTCCCGACTTTTTTAGTCCTTCACAATTTTGGATGGTTCTATTTTTACCATTGATATTTTTGTATAACGGGGAGCGAGGAAGGCCGTTAAAATACTTCTTTTACATCTATTATCCGTTACATATTTTTATACTGATGTTTATAGGTCAACAGTTAACGTAATTTGCACTGATAATTAACACGAAAAAAGATTGGTACAACGTACCCCCCCTGTACCAATCTTTTTTTATTGTTTTCGTACCAGACTTCCAAAATCATGCCATTGACTTAAGCGTGGCAGTTCAACATGTTGATTATAGGATTGATTTTTTAAAATTACTTTCGTCTTCACATCTTGCAGTGTTTCTAATACAGCTGGTTTATCATCCACATAAACATCTAAAGCTAGCTCTTTGATGATCTCCACTTTTTCTGTATCCTGCATTCCGCAGAAAAAATGACCTTCTGTGATTGGAAAACCTTGCGCTTCCATCCAAGCTCTTGTTTGCTCACAATACTGTTTTGGACGTGAAGTAATATAATAAATGTCATGTCCTTGCTGTGCCAAAGCTTGAAGCGTCTCGAGTGCTCCCCCAAAAGAAGGACAATCCGTAAAATAAATTTCCTCTAATGAATTATTCCACATTGCCGATCCTTCAGCATCTGTTAATCCAAAAGGTTCGTGAATTTCAACTCTTTTCAAAGCTTGAAATGTTTCTAGTGCAACATTTTTACTAAGTTTTTTATTATAGAGCCTAAAGGCATGTGCTCGTAAATCGATGAGTGTGTCATCTATATCAAAGCCAAATTTCATCTTGTTTTTCTTCCCTTCACGAAGCCTTGTTAATGAAGTTAGTCGCAAATGTTTGCTCTTTTTCAATTTGCGTCGCTAATACTTCCTCAATAGCTTGCTCGCGCATTTGTTGAAACTCTTGTACGTTAAAATGAACAAGCTTATCTTTATTTAATAGTGATGCAAGACAATCTGCATCCTTGAGTGCACTATTAAGACCAAACGCCCCAGTTGGTGTCATCGTGTGAACAGCATCCCCTAATAGCACAAGCCCTTTTGTCCCCCAGCAGTTACAATGACTACTGAATACGTCAAGCAATACAAAATCTTGCCAAGATCGAATATGTTCGTTAACAGTATCGGATAGTTCCGGAAATTGCTCTGAAAGCTGTTGGATAAATGGTGTAAATGCATTTTTTCTAAGGTGAGGAAAACTTCCTTGTTCAATATTCCAGCCGATTTGAATAAACCCACCTACCTGCGTAAATAATGATAGCTGTTTATCACCGATTAAAGCCATTTTTATCGACGGCTCCCATCCGTGAGGTGCAGGAATTTTTGCCCATAATAAATCAAAACCATGCTTATGCTTTTGACTTTCAATGTGCGCTTGCTTACGAATTGTAGAGTAACGACCGTCAGCACCGATAATTAACTGACTATTTATTTCTATTGTTTCCCCATTTTTTGTTGCAATGACACCTATATATCTGCCAAAAGAATCAACTATGAGCTGCGTCACCTTCGTATTTAAGAAACATGAAAAGTGCGGATGCTGTGTTTCTTGTAAAATTCCCTTTAATAAATTTGCTTGCGGCACATGAATTCCTAAATGTCCTACAGCTTCATCAGGAAAAATAGTTTTAAATGCTCTACCTTCTGTGTAATATTCAAGCTTTCTCATACGTAATAAACCGAGTGCCTCGACCGCTTCAAAAAGTTGATGACTTTTTAAAACTGCCTCACCCTCTTCATTTAAATGCTCACCGCGAAATGCCTGCCCCAGTGCTACGTTTTTTTCCAGTAGGATTACAGAAAGACCTTTTTTCGCTAGTAAGTGCGAAAGAAGTACTCCACCTGGCCCAGCCCCTACAATACAAACATCTGCTTGATAATTCACTTTTCCTCACCTATCTTTGGATAAGCAATGATACGTAAATCTTGCCCAACCTGCTCAAACGAAGCAAATTCTACATCCCACGATTCATCCATAGAAGTTGGATTGTGACCAGCAATCGGTGTTAAAGATAAACGACCACCGAGAACCTTTGGCGCTATGTAAATTACATATTTGTTAATAGCACCTTGCTGCAAAAATGAAGCGTTTATCGTACTTCCACCCTCTACTAAAATATCCGTAATGCCATATTGATATAGTTTTTCAAGCATATCATCCACAACAAGCCCCTCAGATTCATGGCGAACTGGCAATACAGTCACGCCTTTTTCCTCAAATGCTGTTATTTTTTCTAGATTAACATTTTCACTACATACAATAATTGTTTTCGCTTCTTCTACATTTAGGACATTGGCATGGGCCGGTGTACGAAGTGAGCTATCCATAATAATGCGTACTGGATTTTTTCCGTAATCTTCTTTTAATCTTGTCGTTAAGGATGGATTGTCAGCTAAAACAGTTCTAACCCCAACTAAAATGCCATCCACTTCATGACGAATACGATGAACATCCTCACGCGCCGCCTCACCAGTTACCCACTTGGAATGTCCTGTATGAGCTGCTATTTTCCCGTCTAAAGTCATCGCATATTTCGAAATAATAAATGGTCGTTTTGTTAGCATATTATGAATAAAACGTTCATTTATACGTCGAGCTTGTGCTTCTAAAACACCGACCTCTACCTCAATGCCCGCATCTCGTAACAGTTGAATACCACGTCCAGCAACAGCCGGATTTGGATCTTGCATCGCTACAACAACACGACTAACTGCAGATTCCTTCACTAAATTTGCACAAGGAGGTGTTTTTCCAAAATGCGAACATGGCTCAAGAGTTACATAAAGTGTAGCACCTTTAGCATGTTCTCCAGCCATACGGAATGCATGCACCTCTGCATGTGGTTCACCTGCTTTTCTGTGTAAACCTGTTCCAACAATTACACCATCCTTGACGATTACAGCGCCTACTAATGGATTGGGATTTGTATTTCCTTTTGCACTAGCAGCTAAATCAAGTGCTAGCTGCATATATTTTTCATCTGTTGTCATCGTCATTCCTCCATTCACTTCTCTTCGCGCAAATGTCCAGATTTCTCTACTTTCGTGTCTAAATAAAAACGATTTGTTTCCGTTAATCCTCCCCATAATGGGACATGTCCTTCTGCTGCTAAACCATGCGCCTGTAACGCGGCAAGCTTCTTCGGATTATTGGTAATTAGTGTAACTGGCTTTGAGCGGAGTGCAGCTAACACAGTAATAGCTTCTTCATAAGAACGAGTATCGTCCGGGAAGCCAAGAGCATGGTTTGCTTCAACCGTATCTAACCCCTCTTCTTGTAATAAATAAGCGAGCGATTTCGAGAATAGCCCGATACCACGACCTTCATGATCTGCTAAATAGAAAATAGCACCGCAGCCATGTTCCACGATCATTTTCATCGATTCGTGTAATTGATAGCCACAATCACAGCGCTGGCTTCCAAAAATATCACCTGTATGACAAATGCTATGCATACGAATTAAAGCATTCTCTGCATGTGCAAAATCTCCATAAACAAGCACTGATGACTGCTGTAAAAAAGCTAAATTTGCAGATGCTAATCCATCAATGATTTCTTCTTTCGACTGATTCTCTCCCACTTTTAACCAATTATACCACTGAAATGTCGCAGAAAATCCACCCTGTTTTACCGGTAATTTTACTGGACCAACTAGGCAAATACTTTCAGATTCAGATTGTTTCACGATCGTCATTTTGTCTTTCACTATGTCCAAAACTTTAGTAGTAATTGTCATATTTTCTCCAACCTTCTATTGTTAAACAGCTAGTTCATTTACTAACTGAGCACTTGTATTTTCACAACACTTACATTACGTAACTTAGTTTACATTAATAACTAACAACTGTCAAACTACATCTCCTATTCTATTTAAAAAAATTAAGTAGAAACAAAAACTGCTACATTACGTTGTAATCATATACTAATAGCTTATGGAGGTGCTATTTTTTCTGTGCAGGCTAGTCTATAATAAGCTGTGGTAACTGTAATGACGAAAGGAAGTTAAGAATGCAATTTGAAAAAAATGTTCAGGTGAAGCAGCCAAAATACCAACAAATAGCTGTCGACCTAGCCTCAAAAATCGTGGAAAGAAAATATAGAATTGGCGATAAAATTTACGCAAGATCGTCTTTAGCTAGCCAATATAATGTCTCTTCGGAAACTGCTAGAAGAGCGATTGCCGTTTTGCAAGACTTGGAAATTGTGGAGGCGACTAAAGGTAGTGGGGTTATTATCATCTCCTATGAAAAGGCTGCATCTTTTGTCCGACAATTCCAGGATGTTCAATCTGTCCATGAACTACAACATGAGCTTATGACTAGCATTCAGAAGCAACACCAAGAATTAATAAATCTACAGGATAAGACTAAACAACTTATTAGTCGAACTGAACATTTCCGATCCGTCAATCCATTTATCCCATATCAATTAGAGATGACAGCTGAAAGCCCTTGTATCCACCAAACAGTTCAGGAATTGAATTTTTGGCAAAATACATCTAGCACGATTGTCGGAATTCGTCGTAAAAATGAATTATTACTATCACCTGGTCCATATGTGTCATTGGAAGAAGGAGATATCGTTTACTTTATAGGTAATGATGAAAGTTTCGCTCGAGTTCAGAGCTTTTTATACCCAAATTAAAATCCGCTTAAACGCTGATATAACAGCGTTTAAGCGGATTTTTTCTATTTTGTCGATTTGACAAAAGTAACAACTCTTTGTTAGGGTTAGGTTGTTACTTGTTTATATTTGGGTATCATTATCCTCAAATAGTATTTATCTTCATTCAGTGGGTGTCCAAACGCCTACTGTACTAGAAGAACTAAGCCTTAAGAATGTCACGTACCGTGGCAAATTATCTGTGCGTAAGTGAAGCAAGCCATTTACGCCAAGGCGAAATTGATCTACGAAAGGAATGGTTCTATTGGAAAAAATAAAAGTGGAGCATGTTTCTAAAGTTTTCGGGAAACATATTCCCCAAGCATTAGAACTCGTCAAGCAACAAAAAAGCAAGACTGATATCTTAAAAGAAACAGGGGCAACTGTTGGTGTATACGATGCAAGTTTCACAGTAAATGAAGGTGAAATCTTCGTTATTATGGGACTATCAGGGAGTGGAAAGTCAACGCTTATCCGACTTTTAAATCGACTTATCGAGCCTACAAGTGGAAATATTTTTATCGATGGAGATAATATTTCTAAAATGGGTAAAGAGAGTTTACGAAATGTAAGAAGAAATAAAATGAGTATGGTCTTTCAAAACTTCGGTTTATTCCCCCATCGTACACTTCTTCAAAACACTGAATATGGCCTTGAAATTAGAGGCGTCTCAAAAGAAGAACGACAAGCGAAAGCAGAGCAGGCTCTCGAAAATGCAGGCTTACTTGCTTATAAAGACCAATATCCGAATCAATTATCAGGTGGTATGCAACAGCGTGTTGGATTAGCACGTGCACTAGCAAACGACCCTGAAATATTACTAATGGATGAGGCCTTTTCTGCACTCGATCCATTAATTCGTAAAGAAATGCAAGATGAGTTACTCGATTTACAAAGCACAGTGAAAAAAACAATTATATTTATCACGCACGATTTAAATGAAGCATTACGTATTGGTGATCGTATCGCTATTATGAAAGATGGCTCAATCATTCAAATTGGTACTGGAGAAGAAATTTTAACAAATCCCGCAAATGATTATGTTAAAACCTTCGTAGAAGACGTCGATCGCTCTAAAGTATTAACAGCTGAAAATGCCATGGTTCGACCTGTATATGTCAATGTAGATGTAGATGGACCGACCGTTGCACTTAAACGAATGCGCGAAGAAACGGTTAGTTTACTAATGGCTGTTGACAAAAATCGACATTTAAAAGGCTTTATTACTGCTGACGACGCACGGGCTGCAGCTAAAAGACAAGAACAAACAGTACATTCAATTGTTCAATCCGAAATATTGAATGTTCCACCAGATATGCTTTTACAGGATATTTTAGGCATGATTCATAATTCACCAACTCCTATTGCAGTTGTAAAAGATGAGCGCTTACTCGGTGTTCTCATCCGGGGCGTTGTCATCGAAGCACTTTCGACTAGCGATGAGGAGGTAGATGCAGATGAATAATTTTTTAGACAATATCCCAGCTATACCCGTAGGAACGTGGGTAGAATCAGTTATGGACTGGTTGACGAGTAATTTTTCACTGTTTTTTAACTTGATTCAAAAAAATGGAAAACTACTCATGAATCAGGTCACTGATTTATTAGTTAGCATTCCCCCGATTATTCTTATTTTACTTGTAGTCATTTTTGCCTTTTTCGTTACCGGCAAAAAATTCGGGCTCGCAACGTTTTCATTAATTGGTTTGTTATTTATCTATAATCAAGGTTTATGGACACAACTTATGGAAACGACTACGCTCGTGCTCTTCTCAAGTATCATCTCAATCATTTTAGGTATTCCACTTGGCATTTTAATGTCCAAGTCAACAGTAGCTGAAAATGTGATTAAGCCGATACTCGATTTCATGCAAACAATGCCTGGCTTCGTGTACTTGATTCCTGCCGTTGCCTTCTTTGGTATCGGAATAGTACCTGGCGTATTTGCATCCGTTATTTTTGCCTTACCACCTACTGTACGTATGACGAACCTAGGAATTCGCCAAGTACCAAAAGAATTGGTAGAAGCTGCAGATTCATATGGTAGTACCTCAAGACAAAAACTATTTAAAGTTGAAATACCTCTTGCCAAATCAACTATAATGGCAGGGATTAACCAAACTGTTATGCTATCTCTTTCTATGGTTGTAACTGCTTCAATGATTGGTGCACCTGGTCTAGGACGCGAAGTATTAACAGCACTACAACGTACACAGGTCGGAAATGGCTTCGTTGCAGGTCTAGGTCTTGTTATTTTTGCCATTGTTATAGACCGCTTAACGCAAAGCTTTAATAAGAAGAAAACCGTATAGAAAAACAAGGAATTTATTAGCGACTTTTTGTAGTTTGACTATTAATATATGAAAGGAAGATTCGATGAAACTGAAAACTTTAACTAAATTAGGAATGGCTTTAGGGCTTGGCTTTTTGCTAGCTGCATGTAGTGGTGATGATTCAAGTAAGAGCGATGGTAACTCAAAGGACGTCAATCTAGCCTACGTTGAATGGGATACAGAAATTGCTTCCACTAATGTGGTTGGGCAGGTACTAGAGGATTTAGGTTACAATGTAACATTAACACCACTCGATAATGCAATTATGTGGGAGGCTGTTTCAAAAGGTGACGCAGATGGTATGGTTGCTGCTTGGTTACCAAATACTCATGGAGAACAGTACAAAAAATATAAGAATGATCTTGATGAACTAGGCGAAAACCTTGCTGGTGCAAAAATAGGTCTAGTAGTGCCAAGCTATATGGACGTTAATTCGATTGAAGATTTAAAAAATCAAGCAGATCACACAATTACGGGTATCGAGCCTGGTGCAGGAATTACTGCTGCTACAGAAAAAGCTTTAGATGAATATGATAACTTAGCAGATTGGAATCTAATAACATCTTCATCTGGTGCTATGACAACTTCTCTTGCTAAAGCAATTAAAAA
Source organism: Lysinibacillus sp. G1-3 (assembly GCF_056322905.1). Lineage (NCBI taxonomy): Bacteria > Bacillati > Bacillota > Bacilli > Caryophanales > Bacillaceae > Lysinibacillus > Lysinibacillus sp. G1-3. Next base: position 8,841 of record NZ_JBWHYQ010000004.1, on the reverse strand, counting down.
TAAGGAAGACATCATCGTGACTGGCTGGTCTCCTCACTGGAAATTCGCTAAATATGACCTTAAATATTTAGAAGATCCAAAAGAAATTTTTGGTGGAGAAGAAACAATTAATACTTTCGCTCGTAAAGGGTTAAAAGAAGATAACCCCGATGTATATTCTGTACTAGATAACTTCCATTGGACTTCAGAAGACTTAGAGAGCGTTATGCTTGAAGTTATGGATGGCAAAGACCCAAAACAAGCTGCTAAAGATTGGGTTGAAGCTAATCCAGACAAAGTTGCTGAATGGACGAAGGATGTAAAAAAATAATTTTTAAAAACGGACGGACAACTGACGAAAGGTTGTCTGTCTTTTTTTAAAAGTTTATCTCATCTTATTTGAAGAACATTAAGGCTACTCTATAGAAATCTTTCCCCGTAAAGAACAGAATACGAATAATTAACACCTATAAAATAAATTTTAACGCCTACCTAATTATCCTTATTTTAACAAATAATACATAATATTTAAACACTTATTATTTCTTTTTAAATCATTAGCCAATTTTCGTCGTTAAGTAGGATAAAAAGAGCCACTCCACAACAATTAAACCGATGCACAGGGTGACTATTTAATCCATTAACTAAGATAATAATTTCAAAGAAATCGCTGCCCCTAAAACAAGCGTAATGCAAACAATACGTCTCCAATCCTTAGATTCATTGAAAAATAACATACCGAGTATTGCACCACCCGCCGCTCCAATTCCTGTCCAAATGGCATATGCTGTTCCCATTGGCAATGTTTCCATCGCATAGGCAAGACCAGCAAAGCTCAAGGTAAAAACTAAAATTAATATCACTAAATTTTTAATACTTTTAGTATCATTATATTTACTAATCATATAAACACCCAGCATCTCACATAGCCCCGCAACTACTAATGCCATCCACGCCATTATTCATTCACCTCTTTCTCTTTAGGCTCCCCGGTCACAAGCTTTAAACCGACGACCCCTGCAAGTAAAACGACGATACATAAAATTTTAGCTAATTTCCATGGTTCTCCGAACAGTAAGCTATCTGCACACACAGTGCCCGCTGTCCCCAAGCCTACGAATACTGCATAAACTGTACCGACCGGTAAGCTTTCACCAGCCTTAATTAGTAAATAAAAGCTAATAAAAATTGCAATAGCAGTACCAATCCATTCAAATACACTTCCTGCATGCTTCAAACCTATAACCCAGCCAACTTCAAAAAAAGCAGCAATTACGACACTTAACCATTGTTTGTTCATTGCGAATTCCTCCATTTTATTGTTAAACACGGCTGTTGAGCAATTTTCTGACCTAACTGATTACTTCTTCAGGATACCCAATCACTTCACGCTCTCTACCCCTGAACTAAACTCCTTTCCCTCAGTAGCCAAATAAAAAAAGCCTAAGAAACACTGTTGTAAACAGTATCTCCCAGGCTTTTATCCTTCCGTGTCACAAAATCAATTTTGTGGTTTTCTCTCGGACCAGACTAGCATTTGCTACGGAACCCTAGAAAACTTTCATATTTGATTGTGCTATTAGTATAGCAAATTATTCAGTCATTTTCTACTGATACATAACAAAGGTTAATCAGTAAGATAAACAACGATGTATTCAGAAAATTATGTTAAAATAAAAAGTATTATTGTAAGGAGGTTTTACATATGGCAATTGAAAAAGTACGTAAGCATTTAGCACAATGGAATGCGGAACACAAAATACAGGAGCTAAACGAAAGCTCGGCGACTGTTGAACTGGCAGCACAGGCACTCGGGTGCGAGCCAGAACGCATTGCGAAATCCTTATCGTTTCTCGTAAACGATGGAGCGATATTAATTGTTGCTGCAGGCGATGCCAAAGTCGACAATGCAAAATATAAAGCTGTCTTTGGTACAAAGGCAAAGATGCTTGGGAAAGATGAAGTACTCGAAAAGATCGGACATGATGTAGGTGGTGTGTGTCCTTTTGGCGTGAATGAGGGCGTTGCTATTTATTTAGATGAATCACTCAAACGCTTCACAACAGTATTCCCTGCATGTGGTAGCAGTAACTCAGCCATTGAACTTACTAATTCTGAATTAGAAGCCTATACTCCATATCAAGAATGGGTTGATGTTTGCAAAGGCTGGAATGAGTAACAGGGCATAAAATCGGTGAAACTTGATAGAAAGTCTCACCGATTTTATGTAAAGTGCATTTGGAGTGATATTTCATTTATCAAAATTCAGCTCTACACCAGGAGAAGTCATCTGTAAAGGAGGCTTCTCCTGGTGTAGAGCTGATGAACAAAAAGTTTCAACATATATTGCTTATTCATTACGATTTTAAAAAACGTTCCAAATGGAAGTTTGGAAATACATCAAAAAGCCACGAATTTGGGAGTGTATTAAGGAAGATTATGTATTACCTACAATATCTTCTGGTCCCCATATTGCTAAACTATCATTAGGACAAGCAACTACTTCCCAATGCACATCATCTATAGATGTACTACTAACGCCTACTTGCCAACTTTCATGCTTATCATCTTGTCCCCATATAAAAAGAACCTCACCTGTTTCAAATGTTAATGATAAATGAGGACTTTCAATAGCTAAGGAAACATCTACTATTTGTTTTAATCTTAATTCGCAAATTATTTTCAAGGATTCAATCAAATCCATTTCAGGTAATTCATTTAATGAAGGAATATTTTTCGGCATCGATTTAAATAAACAAATTGGACTGTCGATATTAATGTAAATTTGACCATCTATTCGCTTTGAATTATTTTCACTCTCTGAAAGAAGTAACCTCAATCCATAAAAGTTAAGTCCCTCTATTCTTGTTCCTTCACATAAAAAATGTAACGTTCGTAAACCAGCAGTTCTTTCTGCATTATTCATATTTAATACCCCTTATCTTTCAAGTATATAAACTTATTCATCTATCCTCCCATACCATCGCGAATGGTGAAGGGTATCCCGAAAAACTAGTTAGCATCAATTGACAAGCTATAAAGATAAAAATGGAAGAACTTGAATTCACTCGGCATAACAAATCTTATTGAAAAGGGAAAAAACGAGCAGGAGGGCTACTCGGGATGTGGAATCTAAAAAAATAGACGTTCCCACAAAAAAATAACTGGAGTGTGGCTAAAATCTTGACGTGTGTCCAGGTTTTTAAGTGAACTATAATATTCTACATTTAATATTTCAGGTTTTTAACAAAAAATAACCATATTAATTGAATAAACATAATAATTACGAATAAAATTCCTACAATTATGAAAGTTATAGTTTTAATTTCAGGAGTTTGGACTACTCCAGCTCCATCAACTTCTCTTAAACCAATAATTATTGCACCTAATGCAAAAATAACCAGCCAAAAAAAATTGGCAAACCACCATAATTTCATCTTATTCCCCTCTTTCTTTAAAACGCTTTATAACAAGGTAATAAAATTAAAAAAGCATCCATTTAAGTGAAGAAAAATAAAAAACCTATAATTATTTACCGGTATAAGGAAATTCTAACATTTTGTAATTATTCTCTCCATACACCTAGAGTCTGAAATAAAATCAGTCTTAGGTCTTATTACTTTCTTAAATTAATCTGTGCTTTAATTAGATTCAAACAACAACTTTGAAACAACTTAAATATAAAGGTACTCTATTGGCAAAAGGCTTAAAATTCTTCATACAAAATGTTTTGTTACCTTAACTGTCAAAATTCTGACGCTGGCCCTAAATGAGAGATTTGTCAAAAATAAGCTTTTTTTTAGTGGAAATGACTTCATTTTCAATTTACCGTTCACGGATCCTCGCTAATTTCGATTTTCCACTGGGTAGATTCTGCCGAATGTAATTTGATTTTTGGAGCTATATAATCCTCGTTGTTGGTGATTTGCAACGCATCGTTTTTATTGTATTGTTGCAAATGAAATAGCCCGGTTACCAGCATTTGCTGTAGGTCATTACTGAGAACTTCTGGTTTAATTGCCGGTTCATCTGGTGTACGAGTGCTGTTGTTGTAGCTCGATATTGTTTGGCATTTTAGCAGTTTTTATCGATGCCAAAAGTAAACGATTGGGCCTTTTAATGGGTATGCTTCTTTCAGCAGAAAATCATCCAGAGCTTTTAAAACGGACAGGAGATTAATGTAAAATAATCCAGTTACTTCGGGAGCGGAAAGAATATTAGTTAATTAGGGATCGTTGCATAGTGATTCTTCTAACGGGGTATCTTGTAGCACGGAATAAAGAGGGACATTCTGTAGCAAACCTACTATCTTTTCTTTCATCTATTTCTAACATATATTCCCCCACACTCACTCTCTTTCATTCTATTCTAGGGGACACATGTATTTAGAAGTAGATTATATATATTGATTTTTGTTTAGAATTCAATAAAAAAGAAACTAGTGTCTGATACAAATAAGTAAACACTAGTTCCGTAGTATCTGCTAATTATAGTAATTTTTTTTCTTTAACAAACTCAATAGCTTGAATTCTTGAGGAAACACCAAATAATGTAAAAAGTTGTGATAAATAGCGTTCAACAGTACGTTGGGTGATATCAAGTTTTTCGGCTATCATCTTATTTGTATAACCTTCTAGCAGCAAGGTCATAAGTTGTTTTTCTTTATTTGTAAGTTGTAGATTATCATGCTTATGTTGCATTTTACTTTTAAGGTAATCTATAAAATCGATAGATAAAACTAAGTCTCCCTGTACAAGTGAACGAATTGTTTTTATAACCTTTTCCTGTGAGGCGGTTTTAGATAAAATTCCGTCAACTTTTTTTTCCACAATTAATGGATAGTAAGATTGAATATCATTACCTGTATATAAAATGATGAGGGCCTTTTCATGCGCTTCTTTAATATCTGCTGCTAGTGAAAGCCCATCTTGCACAGCCATATTGACGTCGACTAAAAATACATCAAAATGTTTGTTTTCCATTTTGGCCAGTACGTTTTGAGGGTTACTTTCGGACTCGATCACCAAATCATCTTGTCCCTGGAATAATGCTTTAGATCCTGCTAAAACGATAGGGTGGTCATCTATTATTAATACTGAAATCAAATACCTCACTTCTCTCAATGATTTTAATTTGAATATATATGCCTTCATTCATATCAGAATCAATCGTAATTTGCCCATTATAAGCTCCTACTCTTTCTCGAATACCCTGTAATCCCATTGATTCACCATGCCAGATTTCTGATAAATTACAACCGATACCGTTATCACGATATACTAGTTCAAATCCGTCATCTAGTTCTTGAAGATAGAGTTCTACAGTTTCAGCTTGTGAATGCTTTAGTGCGTTATTTAATAGTTCCTGCACAATACGATAAATGATTAAAGTTAATTGTTCATCCTCTAAATACAGTCGATCAAGTCTCGTTGTTAGTGTAAAATCAGCTCGACTTGTTGTCTGCTCGAAAAGTCTTTCAAGCGCAGCATTTAACCCTACTTTTGTTAATAATGGGGGTTTTAATGTTTCACAATAGGTCCTTAAACTATTAATCGATAGAATCATTTGTTCATGTAGATTTTTTAGTTTTGATTTAATAGCTAAAAGATCTTTTTCATATATCAGTCTATCTACTTGTCTAACGATATATAAATGCTCCTGTAAAACAGTATCATGTAATTCTTGTGCTAACTGAAATTTTTCATTCTCTACTCTTAACCAAACCATTTTTTTGAGCCAAGTTGGTTCACTTATACCTGTCTGTTGTAGTTGATGTAGCTCATCTACTAATTCTTCAATTATTTTTGTACTTTCAATAAAACTATGTGTATAAGTTAGTAATAACTCTAACCACAATAATTCCTCTGCTTTTAAGCGAATCTTATGCTCATGGTTAATAATTAGACACCTTTTAAAGTGAGTATCTTCGTGAATTAGCGCCATATATACATGGTCTTTTTTTACGATTTCGCCAGGACGTAGTCTTTGAAAAGTTGATTCATCTTCTATTAAAAAAAGATGGTCGTTTGATGAGATAATTTGCCCAGTTGCATAGTCATACGTGATAATAGACACTTCATTTACTTCTAAATGATATGCCACTTTTTCTATTAGCAACTGCAACATTTCCTCTACACGATAAGTTTTTCCGAGTTCTTCAATAGTCTTATACAGCTTATGAATGTAATTTCCTTTAGAAGAGAATAAAATTTTACGCCCGTGGTAATCAATTTTTTCTTTCATGTATAAGAAAATAATGATTGAAGCTAGTAGAAACAGAGTTATCCCGAAAAGATTAGCTAATGATATATCCGTGATTGAATAGATACCTAAAATTACCCAACACGTAAAAAAAAGTGATAGGATAAAATAATAACGAAAACGTGAAATATGATAAACAATATCAAATAAACGCTCAGTTATTTGTATAAAAATAATATTGAAAGGAATTAATAATAAGAATAAAGCACAAATATCAGCATTAAGAATAAAATCCTTAAATAATACTTCAGGTAACACAAAAAGTGTAAGGAATGGTAAGAACGGAGTAATTAAACCTATAAAAAATATTTTTAACGGTGTTAATTTATATTTGATATAGCTATAGGCTAAAACGAATACTGAAATTGAAAGTAAAAATATAAATAGAACAAGAATTATAAGTGGACTGATGGAACCAAATGGTGGATAGAAAAATCTTATTACACATAAAAATATAGAAAATAAAGGGAATATATATAAAAATTGAGTATTTTTAATAAAAGGCCACTTAATATCTAAAAATAAAAAAATTTTTTTAAGAAAATTTAGCAACAAAATTACGCAAAGGAGTAAACAACTACTATTTACAAAAATACTGATGTTATCTAATTTTGCAGAAGCGCCACTACTTATATATGCTAAAGAAACCGTAAGAATAAAAGTGATTAGAAAGTTTACATGTGGGACATATTTTTTATAATAGTACAAATAGAATGAGATACACAATATTAATAAGAAGTAAATACCCGGAAATACAAATAGCATATAAAATTGTTGTGGGATATCTTTATGTTGAATATCAATATTTAATATGGAATCATCAGATTTTTGAATAGATAATGCTGTTGCTTCTCGAATGTATGGATCATATTGTATACGTGATATATCCTGTATAGATTTTCCATCTACTGTTAATATAATGTCCCCAATAAAAACTTGTTCATTTCTTGCCCACTCTTCATAATTTATAGATTTAATTTTCCACTGTTGATCTTGTTCTTCAATTCCAATACTCAAAAATGGAGCGGAATAAGAAACTGATAACATATATAATCCTAAAATCATATATAGAGAGATCAAAAGCCAAAACGATCTACGTTTTATATAGATCATTGCCAGTATGGAGAAATTGTTTTTACATCTATTTCTTCCTCAAAAGCCTCTAATATAGCATGTGTTTCTGCTTCGGTAACCCCTACCAAAGAAACTTTTTCCTCTTTTAGTAATTCTAGAACAGTAACATTCTCTTGTAAGAATTGAATTATTTTAATCATTATTTTTCCCCATTTCATTAATTTTTTATAAACTTTAGTTGCTGTAAAAAAACACTTCATCAGCACAAAAAATATTTTTCTGTATTTTCTGAATTTAAAGCCTAATATTATTGAATTACGAAAATAGGAGAGCTACACTCTTGAGATTTTAAGGATTTGAAGTAGACTTTTTAGTTTACCTCCAACATTTCTCCGGAGAAAAAATTGTAAATGTATTACTTCAGTATTTCCCTCTCCATAATGATAAGTTTATATTTATGTTACCATAAATATAAAAATATTTACAATATTTCCATAAATTAATTTATTAACTAGATTGATTTAAAGAACTTTTTTAACTTCTATCTGGATATTTTTGAAACGTCAGTGAAATTATTAGGAGGATACAACATGCATGCATACAGCTATCCTTGTCCACACGTCTTTGTATGATTGCGCTTTCAAATCTATCGTGCTTTCTTTGATTTCACTATTTCTTTCTGATCAAACTTATTAGGTAGAAATGGCCGTTTTCTATATTCATCCTAATCCATATTTAGTTCTAATTGAACTTATATCCTTTGTTTTTTTCAAACGACTTTCTTGTTATATTTCCGTTATTCCGCACTAACTTTAAGAGGTGACTATTAATAAATATATACGCTGACAGTAATTGCTATATTCCATTTGTTTTCTTGTCTGGTGGATTAAACGGATGTAAAATATATATTAAGTAAATATAAAACGGCAGTATCAATACTCCTTTATAAGAAAAATACTGTAGATAAACTCGAAATTTTTCGAGTTTGTCTACAGTAATAAAGGGGAATTACTTTTCACCCATAATATACTTAATACTTTCATTAATTGCCACAGAAGTATAAACTAATAGTACTGATGTTATCACAGCCTAAGCTCACTGATGATTTCCCTTTTAGTAATACAACTTCTTTATCAAGTGCAGTGTGCTGTAATGATAATAACTTTTTCATGTATTTCACCTCCTTCCAGAGTGAGAAATTTCAATCCATGTTATATTAGTTGCCGCAGAAGTATAAACTAATAGTACTGATATTATCACAGCCTAAGCTCACTGATGATTTTCCTTTTAGTAAGACAACTTCTTTATCAAGTGCAGTATGCTGTAATGATAGTAACTTTTTCATGTATTTCACCTCCCGCCAGAGTGAGAAATATTCAATCCGGTTACATTAATTGCCACAGAAGTATAAACTAATAGTACTGATATTATCACAGCCTAAGCTCACTGATGATTTCCCTTTTAGTAAGACAACTTCTTTATCAAGTGCAGTGTGCTGTAATGATAGTAACTTTTTCATGTATTTCA